>JANXRI010000035.1 GCA_025353085.1 Betaproteobacteria bacterium | reverse complement strand
GGCTATTTCAAAGACCAGATCATGCCGGTCGAGTTGAAGACCCGCAAAGGCACCACGCTGTTCGACAAGGATGAGCATCCGCGCGGCGATGCGACGCTCGAAGGCATGGCGAAACTGCGCGCGGTATTCAAGAAAGACGGTTCGGTGACCGCCGGCAACGCGTCGGGCATTAACGACGGCGCCGCGGCGGTCGTCATGATGGAAAAGTCAGCGGCTGAAAAGCAGGGCTTAAAGCCGATGGCGCGTCTGGTGTCGTACGGTCTGGCGGGCGTCGATCCGAAAATCATGGGCATCGGCCCGGTGCCGGCGTGCAAAATCGCGCTCGAGAAAGCCGGACTCAAGGTTAGCGACATGGACGTCATTGAGGCCAACGAAGCGTTCGCAGTACAGGCCATGGCAGTGGCATGCGATCTTAAGTTCGATTCCAGGAAAACAAACCCAAACGGCGGCGCCGTCGGACTCGGTCATCCGATTGGTGCGACCGGTGCACTGCTCACCGTCAAAGCACTGTATGAACTCGAACGTATTGGCGGCCGATATGCGCTGGTCACGATGTGCATCGGCGGCGGGCAAGGGATTGCTGCAGTCTACGAGCGTATGCACTGATTGGACTCGCCACAGGCGCGGCCTTTAGCGTCGCCCCGAAATGCAAAAAAGCACGCGGCACCCACGCGTGCTTTTTTCTTTTCATCGGTGGTAACAATTACAAACAAATTATGCTGATTGCTGTGTCACGCCCAGCGGCGGATGAAGTTACTTGACGTTGGCGAAAGCCAGTAAAATCATTGCATCGTTGCAACATCGTTTGACTGCTATGTCCACCCTCACTCAATCCCGCGCATGGCTGGCGCTGAAACTGCACCGCGAGCAGTTTGCGGCCACGCGCATGACCGATTTATTCGCGACCGATCCGCAGCGGTTCAAGAACTTTTCTCTGCGCGTTCACGACGTGTTGCTCGATTATTCGAAGAACCTGGTCAACGCCGAGACCATGCAACTGCTGGTAGCGCTCGCGCGCGAACGCGGCCTCGGCGCAGAAATTCAGCGGCTCTTCAATGGCGACAAAATTAACGTAAGCGAAGATCGGGCTGTTCTGCACACGGCCTTGCGCGATGGCGTGCCGGTTAGGGTGGACGGCAACGACGTCATGCCGGAGGTCAAGGCCACACTCGCGCGCATGCGCGCATTCGCCGATGGCGTGCGCGATGGCTCGCTCGGCGGCCGCGGCGGCCGCAAAATAACCGACGTCATCAATGTCGGCATTGGCGGCTCGCATCTGGGGCCGGCGCTGGCAACCGCCGCGCTCGCGCCGTATGCGGCTGGCGGTTCGCGCGTGCATTACATTTCGAATGTCGACGCGGCGGCGGTGCAGCGCACGCTTGCGCCGCTCGACCCTGCAACAACGATTGCGATCGTCGAATCCAAGACGTTTACTACCACCGAAACGCTTACCAACGCGAAGCTCGTGCGCGACTGGTTGGGCGTGCCGGCGGGCGCTGATGCCGGCAACCAGTTGGTCGCGGTTACTGCCAACACCCGGCTCGCCGCCGAATTCGGCGTGACGACTGATCGCGTATTCCCCTGCTGGGACTGGGTTGGCGGACGCTATTCGCTATGGTCGGCGATGGGCCTCCCGATAGCGCTTGGCATCGGCATGGACAATTTTGAAAAACTGTTGCACGGAGCGCGTGAAATGGATGCCCATTTCCGCGACGCGCCGTTCGACCGCAGCATGCCCGTCGTGCTTGCGGTGCTGGGCGTGTGGTACAACAATTTTTTCGGCGCGGCGTCGCAGGCGATTCTGCCATACGATGAATCGCTTGCGCTGCTGCCTGCGCATCTGCAACAGCTCGACATGGAGTCGAGCGGCAAACAGGTCACGCGCGACGGCGAAACGGTCGATTACGATACGGGCATGATCATCTGGGGCGCAACCGGGACCAATGCGCAACATTCGTTTTTCCAGTTGCTGCACCAAGGCACCCGCTTGGTGCCCGCCGATTTCATCGCGGTGTGCGAACCTCATCACGCAATGCCCCACTCGCATGCGATTTTGCTCTCTAATTTTTTTGCGCAAACCGCCGCGCTCATGAATGGCGCGCCCGCCGATGGCTTCCCTGGCAACCGCCCGACCAACTCTATCCTCGTGCAGAAACTTACGCCGCACAGTTTGGGCATGCTGCTGGCGTTGTACGAGCACAAGGTGTTTGTGCAAAACACGATCTGGGGGATAAACGCGTTCGACCAGCCGGGCGTCGAACTCGGCAAGCGTCTCGCCTCGGGCATCCTCCCGGACCTCGAGGCGGCCACCGCCGCGGGCCGTTATGACGCCTCTACCACCGGCCTGATCAATTTCTATAAAATCAACCGGCACAGTTAAACGCAGTCCGCAGCTTAACGGCGAAGCGTGCCGTGAAGAGACCGATACGATCATTTGCACTATTTTGAGTCAGCAGCGAGGAGAATCGGCATGAACGAAGAAGCATTCAACATGAGCATCCGAAAATTTCTGAAAACCGTCGGCGTGCGCTCGCAATCCGAAATCGAGCGCGCGGTGGCCAAGGCGATTGCAGAGCACAAGCTCAAAGGAAACGAAACGTTTCCGGCGCAGATGCACCTGAAAATCGAAGCGATCGGCCTCGACATCACGCTCGAAGGCGAAATCAAGCTCGAATAGATGCGGGATTGGGGATTGAGGTTGAGTGATTGAGGGATTAAGGGATTAAGGATTAAGGAATTAAAACAATGACTATCGCATCTCGCGAATGCTGCCGCCTTAATCACTCAATCACTTAATCACTCAATCATCAACACTCACTGCCGCAATATCAGCTGGTCGCCACGCTGCGTAAATTCGACCCGCTTGAGAAAACTCATGCCGAGCAGCACGACATCCGAATCGAGGCCGTCGGACATCACCGCGCTGATATCGGTCAGTTCGAGCGGGCCAAGGCGCACGCGCTCGAGCCGCGTCTGATAGCCCGGCGCGGGACCGTTTGCAGTCAGCAGTGTCACGGCGGCCCCGCGTTTCAAGCCAAGCTCGCGCCCGAGAGATAGCGGTAACGCCACCCAAGTGGCGCCGGTATCGAGCAGGAAAGTCACGCGCCGACCGTTGATCTCGCCTTCTGCGATGTAGTGTCCGGCGCGATTGCGCGCGAGCGTGACCTCGCCGCGTTGCAGATTAAGGACCTGGGCCGTATTCGGGTTGGTCTCGCGCGCCTGCCGGTCGTGGAAATACCAATACAGTCCGCCCATGATTAGCACCCACGCGATTCCGAGCATGATCTTGCCGCTGCCGCTATGCGGGTTAGGATTTTGGTCCATGCAAAAAAGCCTTTGACCGCCAAGGGCGCGAAGGACGCAAAGGAAGGCGACAGATCCCGGAATGCAGAGCGAAAAAATGACCGGAACTCCGCCCGGTCTTTTTTTCATCGCGGCTTTCCTTGGCGTCCTTCGCGTCCTTGGCGGTGAAGCTTTACAGCTTGAGGAAATGCTCGCGGTAGTACTTGAGCTCATCGATTGACTCGTGCACGTCGGCGAGCGCTTCGTGGCGGCCGTGCTTGGTCATGCCCGCCGCGAGTTCCGGCTTCCAGCGCCGCATCAGTTCTTTCAACGTGCTGACGTCGAGATTGCGGTAGTGAAAGTGCGCTTCAAACGCGGGTAAATTTTTAACCATGAAGCGCCGGTCCTGATGCACCGAATTGCCGCACAGCGGCGACACGCCGGCCGGCACGTGCTGCTTGAGGAATTCGACGAGCATGAGATCCGCAGCCCCCTCATTCACCGGCGAGGCTTTCACGCGCCCTATGAGGCCCGATTTTGCATGCGTGCTCTTGTTCCATGCATCCATCGCATTTAACACCGTGTCGGGCTGATGCACGACGACCACCGGCCCCTCGGCGACGAGATTGAGATGCGTATCCGTGATGACGATCGCCACCTCCAGCACTTTTTCGATCTCGGGGTCGAGCCCGCTCATTTCCATGTCGACCCAGATCAGGTTATTCGCGTCCGCTGCCATTGCGCTGTTATTCATTCCGGCTGAACAAAAGGAAGCGATATTTTGTCATAGATCGTCTTGATAGGATAATCTTCGCTTGATGCAGACTTTCAGCCTTGTGTTTCTCAGCGCGCTTGCGCTCGCCACCGGCACCAAACTGTGGCTCGCGATGCGCCATCTCGCTCACATAAAGCGCCATTGCAATGCGGTGCCGGCGGAATTTTCAAGCGATATCAGCCTCGACACGCATCGACACGCGGCCGATTACAGTTGCGCGAAAACGCGCATGGGCATGCTCACCACGGTACTCGAGTGCGCACTGATCATCGCTTTGACGTTTGGCGGCGTATTGCAATGGATGCTGCAGCTGACGGCCGGCTGGTTCGAGCCCGGCGTCGCGCGCGGCGTCGCCTTATTAATGCTGCTCGGCGTTATGACCAGCGTGCTCGACCTGCCGTTCGCCTGGTACCGCACCTTCGGCATCGAGCAGCGATTCGGCTTCAACAAGATGACGCCACGCATGTTCTTAGTCGATATGCTGAAGAATGCGGCGCTCGCTGCAGCACTCGGCATTCCATTGCTCGCCTGCATACTTTGGCTCATGGAGCGCGCCGGCGATCTGTGGTGGTTGTATGCATGGCTCCTCTGGGTTGCATTCAACCTCATAATCCTGACGGTCTACCCGGTCTGGATCGCGCCGCTATTCAATAAATTCGTGCCGCTCGACGATGCGCAGTTGAAGCAGCGCATCGAGCGCCTGCTCGAACGCTGCGGCTTCAAAGCGCAAGGCCTGATGGTGATGGACGGCTCGCGCCGATCGAGCCACGGCAATGCGTACTTCACGGGTTTCGGCAAGTCCAAGCGCATCGTATTTTTTGACACGCTGCTCGCGCGGCTGGTGCCCAGCGAGATCGAGGCAGTGCTTGCGCACGAACTTGGCCATTTCAAATTGCGCCACGTGATCAAGCGCATCGCGTGGATATTCACCGCGAGTCTCGCTTTTCTGTGGCTGCTCGCACAATTAATGAATCAGGCGTGGTTTTATACCGGCCTCAATGTGCATATAAATGCCGAGACGCAATCCACCGCGATGGCGCTCGTGTTGTTTTTCCTGGTGGTTCCCCAATTCATTTTCCTGCTCCACCCGTTGACGAGCTTTTATTCGCGCAAGCACGAATTCGAGGCTGATCATTATGCGGCGCAACACGCGTCCGTCGCCGATCTGATTTCCGCGCTCGTTAAACTTTATAAGGACAATGCCGCCACATTGACGC
>JANXRI010000013.1 GCA_025353085.1 Betaproteobacteria bacterium | reverse complement strand
TTCGTGAAGTTATTGCGACAAAGGCGAAAAAACTATCATTGGTCATACTGGCCATGGGACTCGCAACCGCATCTGCGTCGACCCTAGCGCAGGCGTACCCGTCCCGCCTAATCCGGATTGTCGTTGCGTTTTCCCCAGGTGGCGTGCCCGACATCCTCGCACGCGTATTAGCGAAAGAAATGCAGGGAAGTCTCGGTCAGTCGGTGGTGGTGGACAACCGTCCAGGCGGCGGGGGGGTGATCGGTGCAGATGCGGTCGCAAAAGCGCCGACCGATGGCTATACCCTCCTGATGGGCTCGACAGCGCTGGCTATTGCGCCGGCTTTGTATTCGAAATTTCCGTATGACCCGCGCAAGGATTTGGCCCCCGTTTCCACGGTCGCCAAATCGGGCAATGTATTGCTCGTGCATCCCCGGTTACCCGTTACGGACGTCAAAGATCTGATCAAGTTGGCAAAAAGCCGGCCCGGTGAGATGAACTTCGGGTCCGCTGGCAACGGCTCCTCCAATCATCTGTCCAGCGCAATGCTCAATCAGCTGGCCGGGATCAAGGTAAGCCACGTACCCTACAAAGGGGATGCGCCGGCCCTGACCGATGTCGCAGCAGGTCAGATCGAAATGATGTTCGCATCAGTCCCACTGGCCATGGCGTACGCAAAATCAGGGAAAGTGAAAATGCTTGCGGTAACCACGCAGCACCGGCTGCGCTTGTTGCCTGACGTGCCGACCTTGGCCGAGTCGGGCGTCCCGCGCTATGAGTTCTCCACGTGGTACGGCCTCTTCGCGACCGGCGGCACTGACCCCGCCATCATTGACTTGCTTGGGCGCGAGACAAAAAAAGCCTTCGACATGGCCGAGGCGAGGACGCAACTCACGAACTTGGGCGTCGAAGCGGCGCTCAGTTCGCCTGCGGAGTTTCGCAAACTGGTCAATGACGATCTCGATAGGTTCGCCAGAGTCGTCAAGTCGATCGGGCTCTCGCTAGATTAAACACGGAAGCACCGCACTTGATCTCGATTTCACGGCGCCAGCCGTTTTGCCCGGCAGGCAGCGGTCGCTGCTAAGTCTACGTTGCCGGCACTGGCGTCGATCACAACACCGTATGCACTCAATGCATGGCCGACGGTAACTTTTTGTTGCCTGACGTCCTCGAGCACTGCCGCCGGCTCGCGGCAATAGGGATCGCCGAAACCGCCTGAGGCGGCCATCTCACCGCGAAAAACGTCCCCGCGCCGCAAGGTGCGCACAAACTTGGAGGGCGCGTTTTCCTCTTTCGCCGTCCCGGGATTAATCGTGGAGCGGGATAGCGCGCCGGGCTTGCCGCCAAACAAACCCCAACACGGATTCAGATGGCGATCCGAGCGCAAATTCACTGTTGATTCTTCCGCGAGCACGCGATACT
This sequence comes from Betaproteobacteria bacterium, assembly GCA_025353085.1. GTDB lineage: Bacteria > Pseudomonadota > Gammaproteobacteria > Burkholderiales > SG8-41 > PALSA-1004. Next base: position 17,791 of record JANXRI010000013.1, on the reverse strand, counting down.
GCCGAACGATGCCGAGCGCCCCGCGATACCTGCCCGCCCCGCCGCTATCGGGAATGAACGCATACTGCTCGACGAGCACGGGATTCTCTGCTTCGATTAGCTCGATCGGCACATTGGCTAGATTGCCGATGCAATAAGGCCCGCCGTCCTGGCCATCCCGATCAGGGCCACCGCCCTGTCCCGATACGTTATGAAATTCCAGGTGCAGGAACGCCTTGCGCGCCTTGCCTTCATATCCCGCAAACACGATCGCGAACTCGGATCCACCCGCACAAGCGGGAATCAAGTCCGGATAGAGCTGGGCGAGCGCGCCCAACACGACCGAGCGGACGCGGTAACCGCCCTGGCCGCGCGCGCCAAGCGCCGCCGGATACTGCACGTTCACGAAGCTGCCGGGCGGCGCAATAATGGTTATCGCCTTGTAGAAGCCCGCATTGTTCGGAATGTCGGGGTCGATCACGCAACGCAATGAAGCGCAGGCGCACGACGCGGCAAACGCTAAATTCGTGTGCAATGCGCCGCGACCCTGCGGCGAAGTCCCGGTGAAATCAACGATGAACTCTTCGCCTTTTTTCGTGATCTTGACGTGGAATTTAACCGGGTCGCTGCCGACGCCATCATCGTCGTTCCAGTCGGTAAACTCGCCGACGCCGTCCGGAAGCGCGGCAATTTTCGCGCGCGTGAGGCGCTCGGTGTAATCGATCAACTCCGTCATATAGGCCTTGAGCACCGGAGCTCCGGCAGAGGCCACCAGCTTCAACAACTCCTTTTCCGCGGTATTCAGCGCCGCCATTTGCGCGTAAACGTCGCCCATCATGCGCGCCGGCATACGCGTGTTGTGTTCGATTATGCGCAATAGGCTGGTGTTGGGCTTGCCGGCTTCATAGATCTTGCTGGGCGGGATGCGCAATCCCTCCTGGAAAATCTCGCTGCTGTCGGCTGCATTGCCGCCGGGTACGCGGCCGCCAAGATCCGTATGATGCAGGATCAGACATACCACGGCGATGCGCCGGCCATCGGCGAACACCGGTTTGAACATGAAGATGTCGTTGAGATGGCTGCACCCTGCGTAGGGATCGTTGCTGGTCATGATGTCGCCGTCGGAAATGTCGTCGCCGAAGTAATCGAGACAACCCTTGAGTGCCGGCATCATCGCGCCGAGATGCCCCGGCACCGCCAACCCCTGCGCGACCAGCTGGCCTTCCGCGTCGCAGATCGTGGCCGAGAAATCCATCGTGTTTTTGATATTGGTTGAACGCGCGGTGCGCACGATCATGACGAGCATGCTGTCGCATATCGTGACCAGCGCATTTTTTATCAGCTCGCGCTTGATGGGATCAATCTTCATGAACGGCTCTCCTCGATTATTTCAATGACAACGTTGTTCCACGCATCGAGACGCGCGCTCCAGCCCGGCCGGACCACGGTCGTCGTATCGTATTCCTCGATGATCAACGGACCGAGGACAGGGACGACGCTCAATGCAGTGCGCGCCAGCAACCGGGTTTCGAGCCAGCCGTGCTCAGGACCGAAGTACGCACGCCGGATGCCGGCCTTAACGCTCGACTCATGCGCGCGGGACACGCGGCGCGGGACGCGCGACGAACTCGGGATGCCGCGACCCACGACTTTGAGAGACACAAACTGCACCGGTTCGCGGTCGGAGCGGTACCCGTAGGTCTGCTGGTGAAGCTCGCCGTACCTCTCCAGGAGATCGCTTATCATCGCGTCGGTCACCGGAAATTGCGGAAACCGGATGCTCAAAGGTGACGTCTGGCCAACGTATTTCACGTCGGCGAACAGGGATACCTCGCGCGCCTCGTCTGTCTTGTAGCCTTCCGAAACGAGCAATTCCACGGCCTGCCGCACCAATCCGTCGACTGCGCCGTTGACATCCGCCGGGCTGGTGGCGTCGAGCCGCCGGAAAAACGATGTGATGAACTGGTGCTCCACGTCCGCGAACAGCATGCCGAGCGCACTGAAGAGCCCCGCAACGGGCGGCACGATGATGCGCTCGACATGCAAACTTTCCGCCAGGTTGGCCGCATGCACGCCGCCATTGCCGCCAATCGCGAGTAAGCTGAAATGCGCGGGATCCCGCCCGCGCTCCGAGGTGACCGCCTGCAAGGCGCGCATCATATTGGCGTTCGCAATGAGGTGTATTCCATACGCGGTGTCGATGGTGGACAGCTGAAGCCGGTCTGCAAGTGCAGCAACTGCGGCCTCAGCCTTGGCATAATTCAGTTTAAGATCGCCACCGACCAGCGCATCTGGATTCAGGTACCCGAGCAGCAGGTTGGCATCCGTGACGGTCGCTTGCTCGCCGCCTCTGTCGTAACAAATCGGTCCCGGCTCGGCGCCTGCGCTACGCGGTCCGACCAGGATGCCGCCGGCTGCATCTATGGCCGCGATGCTGCCGCCGCCCGCCCCCACCTCCGCAATGTCGATGGTCGGTACCTGGACGATGAAGCCGGCACCTTTGATCATGCGCGCGCCAAGCGAAGCCGAACCCCCTACTTCGGTATCGGGTGCCAATATCAACTCATTAGCCTGCACGATGCAAGCCTTGGCCGTTGTTCCGCCCATATCGAATACGATCAGGTCGCCCAAACCGAGGTGACTGCCAAGACGCTGGGCCCCCAAGGCGCCGGCCGCGGGCCCGGACTCGATAATGAATATCGGCATCGTAGCCACGAGCGGTCCGGGCAATACACCGCCGTTGGACTGCATGATCATCAAAGGCGCATCGATCTTGAGCCGCGCCAAGCGCCGGGTCAGCGATGTGACGTAGTGTTCGACCACCGGCCTGAGATAGGCGTTGACGACCGTTGTACTGGTGCGCTCGTATTCGCCGATTTGCGGTACCAGCTGGCTGGACGCCGAGACTGCGACCCGCGGCAGGCGCGCCGCGAGATAGCGCACTGCCGCCTCTTCATTGGCGGGATTAATATGCGCGTTGATGAAACACACTGCGATCGCCTCGACCTTTTCGTGCTCGATGGCGACGGTGATCGCCTCAAGTTCGGTCTCGCTCATCGGCTGGAGAATGTTGCCCTTCGCATCGCAGCGTTCGGTCACTTCAAAGCGAAGCCGTCGCTCAACCAGCGGTTCCGGCTTGCGGAATTTCAGGTCATACAGGCGCGGAGAGCGAAAGCGCCCCAGTTCGAGCACATCGCGAAATCCGCGGGTGGTGATGAGCGCCACCGCTGCGCCGCGGCGTTCGATAATCGCGTTGGTTGCGATGGTGGTCCCATGCGCAAGTTCGACTATCTGGCTGCCGCTTACGCCGGCGGTACGCATAAGATCCGCCACGCCCTCTTCAATTGCGACACTGTAATCGGCTGGGGTCGACAACAATTTCTTGCTGTAGAGTTCGCCGTCCCCGCCCAGCAGCACGATGTCCGTAAAGGTGCCGCCGATGTCTATGCCGAGACTGAAATTGCTCATAGAAAATGTTCCATCAGTAAAGATTCAATAGTGCAGGTCGCGGGGTCGCTAACCGATCCGCACGGCTTATTGACATTGGGTTTGGGTCAGGCGCGCCGTGCAGAGAGCTGCGCCCGCTCGACCAGATTGCGATTTGCTACACCTGCGGAGTCACGACAAGAAGCCGACCTTTCGATTACGCGGCCCTTAGTCGACCTGCAGCCCCAACTCGCGCACCGTGCGGCCCCAGAGGTCTTGCTGATCCCTGATGAAGGCTCGCAGCTCATCCGGCGAGCTGGTTGCGGACTCGAATGCTGCGCGTCCGAGTCGCTCCCGCACATCGGGCTTCACCAGCGTTGCATTCAGCTCACGATTGATCCGGTCTATCAGGCCGGCGGGCATTTTGGCCGGGCCCACCAGCGCTGCCCAGGACAGGCTGGGAAAGCTTTTGATGCCGGACTCGGCGAGGGTCGGCACATCAGGCCACGCCTCGGAACGCGCGCTGTTGGTTATGGCAAGCGCGCGCAGCTTGCCTTCTTTGACAAACGGCAGCGATGTTGACTGCGTCGCAATCAGGAACTGTACCCGGCCGGCGATCAGATCGATGAGCGCCGCAGGGTCGCCTTTGTACGGCACGTGCACGAGGTCGATGCCCGCGATCTTCATCAGGTTGACTGTGGCAATTAACTGGAAAGTCGCGCCGCTGCCGTAATTCAGCTTGCCAGGGTTGGCGCGGGCATGAATGAAGAATTCCTGCAGAGTTTTCGCCGGCACATCAGGATGCACCAACACCGCGTGCAGGTAACGGCCGATCAACCCGATCGGCGTGAAATCAGCGACCGGATCGTAAGGCGGCGTTTTGCGCATAGCCGGCACTGCCGCCAGCGGACTATTGGTGGCGAAAAACAGCGTGTAGCCATCGGGCGCTGCGCGCATCACCTCGGCGGCAGAAATAACGCCGTCGGCGCCCGGCTTGTTGTCCACCACCACCGTCTGGCCGAAACCCGCACTCATGGATTGCGCGATAACGCGCGCAACGGTGTCGGTCGCGGATGCGGCGGGGAGCGGCAGTATCATGCGGACCTGCCGGGCCGGATATTGCGCGGCGACGGGAAACGCAACGGCTGCGAGTGCGGCAACTTTGGCAAGGATTACAACGAAGTTACGCAAGCTGTGCAACATTGTTCTTCCTCCGGTGACCCGCGTCGTTCAACACTCGTTCTCAAGTTCGGTAGTTTTGAGCGGCCCGCATACGCTCCGGCTGCAAGAGGCCCGGGCTAATCGACTGGGCGTTCCGGCCTGTATGGCTTATGAAACGCTCGATCGATTTACTTCGCCAGGGCAACTTCGGAAGTCTGCGGCAAATCGCCTTCTTCCTTCAGCATGCGCAATGTCTTCTGCCACGCCGCGAGCGTGAGGTCGACATCCGCCTGAGTGTGCGCCGAGGAAACGATGCCGCCGCGCCAGCCCTTGAGGTCGATCCCGTAGACCAGCATCGCGAGCCGCATCTTGGCCAGCAGAAGCTCGCGCTTGTCGGACCCGAACCACTCGATGGGTGCCGCGTTTGCGTCGAATGTGGTTGGCCGTATCGGGTGGTTGGCCGGATTGGTGAAAAAATTATAGAACGAGTGCACGCCATACACGGCCCACGGCACGCCTTCTTCTTCCAAAATTGTATTCATGCCGGTGCGCAGTTTAGCGGCGGTCGCGCTCGCACGCGCGCACGCATCGGTATCCCTGATGATGCTGAGGGTGGCAATCCCCGCTGCCGCCGACATCGGGTGCGCGTTGTGTGTGCCCTCGTGCGCGACGCGTTCGTGACCCGCGCTGGAGGACGCCTCGTGATCGAGCCAGTCCAGCACCTTTTTGCTGCCGGCGACGGCGCCGCCCGGCATGCCACCCGCGACGATTTTGGCGAGCGTCGTCAAATCGGGCGTGACGTCGTAGAGCGCCTGGGCGCCTCCTGGCGCAACTCGAAAACCCGTCACCACTTCATCAAACATCAAGAGCACGCCATGCCGGCGCGTGATCTCACGCAACTCGCGCAATACCGCCGGAGACGTCGGTATGGCGCCGGAACTCGCGCCGACTGGTTCGATCATGACGGCGGCCACGTCTTTATGTTGCGCAAGGACGCGCTCCACAGCTGCAAGATCGTTAGGCTTGACCAAAATGACATTCGCAGCAACGTCCGGCAATACGCCTGCGGTCGGCGTGCCATCAAGGTGCTCCTTCACGCCAAACGCAACGTGGTCGTGCCAGCCGTGGAAGTGGCTGACAAAGCGCACAATCTTGCCTTTCCCCGTCGAAGCGCGTGCGAGCCGCACAGCCATCATCGTGGCCTCGGTTCCTGAGGAGGTGAAGCGCACGCGCTCCGCCGATGGGATCAGTTGCTGGATTAGGCGCGCCCACTCATTTTGCAATTCGTGCCCCGCAGCAAAGTGCATGCCCTTGTTGAGTTGCGCCTGGACCGCCGCCACCACTTTGGGATGCTGATGGCCAAGCATCAGGGCGCCGTGCCCTCCGTAGTAATCTACGTACTCGTTGCCGTCGATGTCCCACTTCCGCGAACCCGCAGCGTGATCGACGTATAAACCGTACGGCCACGTGCGCCTGGAGTCATGCACGATACCGCTGGGAAACGACCCGCGTGCCTCTTCGTGGCGCTGGGATGAGCGCGGCGTGCGCTCGAGATATTCGCCCAAAATCCGGGATTCACGCGCAGCTTTGGCATTCATCGTGCAATTCTCCTGTATCAAAATTCTGCTTGTTTACGAATGAGCGCGGCACGAAAGTATCGTGGAATGAGCGCCGCGCCGTTTGCACGACACCGACTGCGGCGCCGGCACGATCACCTTGTCGCCTGGATCGAGCGTCGCCATCAGCGCGTTGAAGCGCCTGCTGGGTTGCGCGCTGGTTGGCCGCGTTGCTCGGCGAGTGCTTGATGCGCGCCATACGCGAGGCGATGACGGATCTGCGCTGCATTGTACGCATATTCGATTCGGCTTTCATTGCTCACTCGGCCTTGATGTTTGCCTGCTTGAGAACCCGCCCCCACTTGTCAAACTCGGCGCGCATGAAGGCCGCTGCGACACGACTTTATTGCGCGCTAAGCACCCTATTCCGTCTGCATGCGCGCGTCTTTGACGGCCTGCGCCCACCGTCTCCCTTCCTCGGCAATGAATTGCTGGAACCGGCCGGGCGACTGCGGAACCAGCTCCAGGCCGGTGGCGGTGAAGCGTTCGCGCACGTCCGGTTGCGCAAGTGCGCGACCGATGTCTTCATAGAGGCGGTTTATAACGGGCTGTGGCGTGCCTGCGCGTATCACCACGCCATACCAATTGGTGACAATGACATCATAGCCGAGTTCGATAAGTGTCGGCAATTCGGGCAGCGTGGCATTGCGCTTCGCTGACGTGACTACCAGCGCCCGCACACGGCCGTTCTGCACGTACTGCAATGTTCCGCCCAGGCCGATGAACGTCCCCTGAATTTGTCCTGCCATCGTATCGGTGAGCGCGGGCACGCCGCCCTTGTAAGGGATGTGATTCAAATTGATACCCGCCTTCAACTTGAAGAGTTCAAGCGTCAGATGCAAGCCGCCTCCATTGCCAGAGGAGCCGATGTTGATTTTGCCCGGCTGCGCCGTGGCGAGCGCGATGAAATCCTTGATGGTCGCTGCCGGCAAGCCCGGATGCACCATCAGGACATAAGGCGTCTCGGCGACCTGGGCGATACCCACAAATTGTTTCGCCGGATCGGCCGGCGCCTGCTTGACGTAATACGCGGGATTGATAGTCAGAGCGAGGTCGGCGAGCAATAGCGTGTAGCCGTCGGGCTGCGACTTGGCGACCAAGTCGGTACCGAGCATGCTTGCCGCACCTGGGCGATTGTCGACGACGACCGTCTGGCCGAGACTGTCAGTCAATTTCTGACCGACGATACGCCCCACAACGTCAGAGCCACCGCCCGGCGCGAACGGCACCACGAGGCGGACCGGTTTTGTCGGATAACCGTCGGCAGATAGCGCACCCGCGCAATATGCCCCGCATGCGATTGCCAGAACGAGTACGTGAAATCGCACGATTGTTTGCATGAAATTGTCTCGGTTAGTGGTCGACAGACTCAAAGCGTGGCGCCATACAACGAGCGCGCGGATTCGACGGACACAAACCCATTCTCGACATCCTCGGCAATCTTTCTTGGATCGCGTTCAAGAGGATTTCCGTAACCTCCGGAGCCCGGCGTCATTACTCGAAGGCGGTCGCCTTTGTAACCGATCGTTATTCCTTTTGGATCGATTTCCTTGTCGTTCAGCAGGATTCGAGTGCAGGAACCCGCACCTGCGCCATCAGTACCACGTGCCGGGTTGCGTGTCCTGTCGGCGCGCACTGAAATCGTGACCGGAGCGTCGGTTAGCAATTCGACCTCCTGCCATTGGCCACAACCGCCACGATACTTACCCGCACCACCCGAATCCTGAATGATCTCCTTTTTCAGCATCCGGATGGGAACAACAGTTTCCACGACCTCCACCGGCGTGTGGGAGGCGAATGCGCAAAGTGTAGCGCATTACCTATTTACCGCACACCCTTGTGCACAGTTGTTGGCGCGCACCTGGCGGCGGCGTACCATGTTGCCGTCCACGACTGGCATACTTGGAACGGGGGTCAATATGCATGACCAAACACCCGATTTTTCCCTCTCCGTGGAGGGCATCGCAGGCTCGTGCCCGGCAGGCGAGGTCTACGCGAAACGCAATATCCCGGAAAAGAAGATCCCCGTCTTTTCATGCGAAGGACCGTGCATCCGGGGAGAAATTGCCAGGCTCGCCGCGAACCTGATCGCACACGAAATGCCAAGCGTTGCACGCGCATGCCATGCGAAACTTTTCTTGTACCGCATTCATCGATGGCTCGCTGGGTCAAGGCAGCGGAGAAGAGCATCATGATCGACGGTTGCTTCCTGAAGTGTCACGGACGGGTGCTCAAGAAACTCGTTGGCGAGGAGAGAGTCACCCATATCGACGCATTGCCGTTGCACAGGAAGTTCTCCGAGATTTTCCTAATGGATGATGTTCCGGAAGAAGAACGCAAGGTTGCGCGGCAGGTAGCCGATAAGATCATTGCGAAACTGCAAAATAAAACACGTCACGAAGGAGCAATTCAAGCCTCATCCCTGCCCGCGGGAGTGCGAACCGGCGGAACTTGACGCTGCAACGGAAAACCACTGAGACGGCGCTCTGCAATTATCGAGTTCCGCTTAAAAGCGCGCGAGGCAGCAAAATCAATTGCGCCGCACAGGAACTCGATCAGGCGACACGCGGGATCAACGAGAATTCGCAAAGTTATCGGGCCACCAAGTGCAGTGCTGAGTGCTCTGCCGGTACGTCTGCTGGCGTGATGTTTGTGCTGTGCGAACCCGTACGATTTGCAGGTACGCAAACTCAATAGATCAGAAGGTTAGAGATGCATGTCCAACACCAAACGCGCATGGTTTTGGACACGATAGTCTTCTCGATCTCCGTAAGTCCTTGATTACTGGTCGGGGCGAGAGGATTTGAACCTCCGACCACCTGCACCCAATGCAGCGTCTCACCGCTTAATAATCAATAACTTATGTGTGAAGTGTCCAAAATAAACACCTGATTTCGGTCATTGTTTATATGGGTTTTTGGCCAAGTGTTTTGGACAACACTTATTAGCGTTGAAGCGGCGTGAAGTGGTCTAATCCAATCGCCTACGGGGCCCGGACCAGCTCAGTTGCAACTCTAGCAACAGTAAAATCCATAAGTGAGACTTCCCAAATTATGGAATGGAAAATTCTTTAAGACGTTGCTCGGATAGCTCAACACCTAACCCGATTCCTTCAGTAAGAAAGATTCTTCCCCCGCTCAAATCAAAGGGCTTTTGCGCGAGATCGCCGGCGAGCTTTGCGGGGCCGACCATTTCCGCGACGGGATAGATGTGCGGATAGGCGCATGCCAGTTGCAGTTCGCCCGCCGCCTCGATGCTGGAGCAGATCCCGTTGCCGATGATCAGCTTGACACCGGCGCCTTGCGCGATGTCCACGATCTTTCGCGCCTCGATGAATCCGCCCACCTTGCTTATTTTCACCTTGATGCCGTCGGCGGCATTGGCTCGCACGATGCGTACAGCATCCTCCGCCGTGTGGACGCTTTCATCGGCGAGAATGGAAACCGCGCCGAGTTGCATCAAGCGCGCCATCGCGGGCACGTTTTCCGCCGCCACCGGCTGCTCGAAATGTTCGATATCCAGGGCGCCGAGCGCACGCGCCACCACCATGGCATCGGTCGGCGCATAGCCCGCGTTGGCGTCGACGCGTATCGCAATCCCGTCGCCCAGCGCTTGTCTTACCGCTGTAATAGGCGAAATCTAAGACTATGCCGCGGCAGGCAACTGGTATAACCCATGAAATTGGGACATCCAGCGAAAACTCGGTTAAGGGCAATGTTGTAAGTTCACCGCGTCCTTGCGTTTGCTCCAGTGAATTGCCGTCAATTCCGCTGTGGGCATGGTGCCGGTTGTAATAAATGCGGAATGAGCTTTCGTTCAAGGTCGAGTTGGTTCCAGAACAGTATCTGGTCCAGCAGCTCTTCGCGAATCGCTCTGATCATCCGCTCAACGAAGGGATGAGAAATCGGAACGTGCGGAAGCGATTTTACCTCCTTGTCGAGTACGCGCAGGTCGGCCACAACGATGAAATTTGAACAAGGGATCGTGGTCGGTGGAAAAATATTTGGGCTGGCCCTGCTTTGCCCTCGCGCAGTTGAACATCCGGCAGACGCTGGGACCATCAATGTCGCCACGTTCAACGGCAAAGCCAACGACACGTCGGAATTGACCTTCACCCAATAGCTTTGCAGCAGGATCGATTCACAGCGGAACAAGCCCAAACTCCACAAGCTGTCCTTGGCGTGGGCAAATGCGGTTAACCACGACAGCCCATCACCATGCGGCAAGCCCGCGAGCGAGGAATTCCAAGAACTTCCCGAGCACCGGATCGTTGCCTTCGCTGACTTCAGCGCGTGAGCACCACTTCGCCATTGCGGATGATGTAGTGGATCTTGTCGCGCTTACCGAGCTGGAGCGTACGGCGAACGGTTTCCAGCACCGTGATCTGATAGCGGTCGGTAAGCGTGGATTCGATTTCGTGGGATCCCAACAATCCGAATCACGTCCCCCGATTTGCTCGGTTGCTCATGCATGTAATTGCAAGCTGCTCGGCGAACTGACTAGCGGATCCGCTGCCAATGCAAGAAACCGCTCCTTTGTGTCGTCGGCGGACGTGATGATGCGTAGTTGGACAGTACGTCTACGCGTAGATGAGCGCCCGCATTTCGTTGTAGCGCAGCAGAGCCTCCGCGTGCGCCACGCGCGCGTCGGCATCATAGTCATTCTTGGGTACGGGCTCGGGATCGAAATGTCCGTAGGTATCCACACCCCGCACGAGTGATGCCGTCACGCGCACCTTGCTCGTACAGCGGCAATGCGTCGGAATGTAGCTCACACCAAAGCCAATCCGCCGGTCCGCTGAGTTATTTGGGCCGGAACGGTGCAGGATATGCGTATGATGCAGCGACATCTGGCCAGTCACAAGCGGCATGAAGTCGGTACGGTGGGTGTCGAACGGGACTGCGACGGTTTGGCCGCGCGACAGCAGATTGTGTTTCGACGCGCGGTCTTCATGCGGAAACTGGCCCAGTAACTGGCTGCCCGGCACGACTTCCATGCAGCCGGCTTCGAGCGAGGCTTCGGATGCCGCGACCCAGGCCGTGATCTGCGCGTCGGGCTTGAGGCTGAAATAGGTCGCGTCCTGATGCCAGTCCACAAACCCTAGGTTGCGCGGCTCCTTGGGAAAAATCGTGAACTGATAAACGAGAATGTTGGGCCCGATGATGTCCTCGACCGCATCCAGCACTGCGGGCTCGCGCACGAGTTCGGCGGCCCAGCGGAACAGCAGATGCGGCTTATAGGCCCTGCGCTCGGCACGAATCGGGCCCCAGGCGCGCTCGGCTTCTTCCATGCGGCGCCTGTAATCAACGGCTTTTTCACGCGGCAGTACGTCAATCGGCGCGACATATCCGTTCGCGTGATAAGAATGGATTTGCTCAGGGTTCAATAATTTCGGCATGGCGGTATAGACATCCTCTGTCCAGATCACAGGATTAGCTTGCGCAGTTCACGGCGATGCGCAACCGACTTCGTCCGGGTTTTCTAATGTATGGTGTAGCCGCCATCGACCACCAGATTGTGGCCCTGTATCGATGTCGCATCGGTGGAGAGCAGAAACAACACGGCTTTGGCCACCTCGTCGCACTCGACCAGCCGCCCGGTCACCATGTAGCGCATGCGCTCAGCGTGCAACTCGGGCGTGCCAGTCATGCGCCGCACATTGTCTTCAGTGGCCGCCGGGCCGGGACTGACAGCGTTGACCTGGATATTGTGCCGTCCCGCTTCGAACGCCATCGAACGCGTAAACTGGATTAACGCAGCCTTGGCGAGGCTGTAGAGCGCGATGCCTTCCTGCGCCACCAATCCCATCTGGCTCGCGATATTCACGATCCGGCCGCCTCCCGCTGCGCGCATGTGCGGCAGCACCGCCTGGCTCGCAAAAAAAGGCGCGCGCAAATTAACAGCGATTAGCCGGTCGAAATCCTCGTATGAGTACTCGCCGAGGACCTTGCGCATTCGGATGCCTGCATTGTTGACGAGCGCATACACGCTTCCCATTGCGCCCACGGCTTGCCCTACCATGTCTTCGGCGGTGTTGCACTGCCCCAGGTCGGCTTGCATGATCCGAACCTCTCCCGCAGCACCCGCCTGCTTGCACTCGTCGGCTGCGCGTTGAAGACTGTCCAGCGTCCCGTCGGCAACCAAAAACAACTCAGCACCATTGCGCGCAAGCTCAAGCGCTATGGCGAGGCCGAGACCGCGCGACGCGCCGGTAACGATTACGTTGTTGCCCTTCAGGATCGGCATGAGGATTGGCGTTAGCTTCCTGGCAGCTTGTGCGCGATGGGCAGGAACATGTCGCGCCACGAAGCCGGCGCCTCCTTGATCGTTCCGGTTTTGTACATGAACTCGGCAAATCGCAGACTAGCCTGCGGGATGTTGGTAAAGACCGTACGCGGATCATTCAAGAGCTGCATCATGTCGGCCAGCGGTGTTTTTTCCTTGGTCACCGACAAATAGAGTTCCGCCGCCGCTTTCTTGTCGCGATTGATCGTATCCACCGCATCCTTGACCGCCGCAAAGACGGCGGCGACTGTCTTTGGATTTGCATCCGCGAACTTTTTGGTCGTCCAGACCGCGGTCAGGCTCGCGTCGCCCATGACATCGTAGGAACTCAGCACATTCTTGATGCGCGGATTCTTGAGCTCGATGATCTGATAGGGGGGTGACGCAAAATGCGAATTCACTTCGGACGCGTCGGACATAATGGCAGCCACGGCGTCGGGGTGCGACATCGACACCGTCAACGCATCGAGCTTCGCCCAGTTGGCATCCCCAAACGCCTTCGCCGCCGCCATCTGCAGAACGATCGCCGCCGTCGACAGTTTGACCGAAGGCAGCGCGATCTTGTCTTTGTCGGTGAAATCCCGTATCGAACTGATGTTCGGATTGCGCGTATTGAGATAAACCGGCATTGAATTCGTGGCCGACACGCCGCGAATCTCCAGCGGCGAACCTTTAGTGCGCGCCCACAGCAAAATGAGCGACGGTACCGCGCCGGCGCCGAACGAAAGATTATCCGACAGGAGCGCGTCGTTCATGCCGCCACTGCCGGCGAACTGGCCCCAGGAAACTTTGACGTCGCCCAGCGCCTGCTCTTTCGCGTGCTTTTCAATCAGCTTATGCTGCTCCATCACGATAAACGGCAGAAATGCAATGCCGTATTGCCGTGCCAACTTGATTTCGTTTACTTCGGCGCGCGCGGCAGACGCGCAAAGCAGCACCACTAACAATAAGATATTGCATGGCGTCAATCGTGTCATGTGCATTCTTTGGTCAAGGGTGTGTGCGGAGCAGGCATCGGTTCGCGCTTCGTTCGAGCCTGAAATACGCTGCTCAGCGTATCACACCCGCCCATTTGCGCGCCTCGACGCGGGAATCGCGCGGCACTTCATTTGTTATGTGCGCGCGTTGGCCCGTAACGCATTCAGCAGTGGATCGACGCTACGCCAGCTCACACAATCATCGACAGCCGTCTCAACCGCTTTCACCCCTTTCGGTGTGAGCACCAATCCCGAAAGCTCGCGGAATTTTTCGCGAACGTCGGACTCCTTGTATGGCTTGCCGGCGTGCCTGTCGTTCTCATAGGCATGCGTAGCCTGCCGGCCATCTTTAAGGGTGAGAGTAACGCGAGCGGGCTTGAGGCGCGGCAACGCCGCTGACACTCCCGCATCTTCGGTTATGTGCACGCGATGGCGCAGCGCCGCAATCGCCGTATTCTGCAAAGCCTTTTCGGTAAACGATTCATAGCGCAGATGGCCGTTGACCACCAACGCCGCCGCAGCGTGCGGAAGCGAATACTTTGCGCCGAAATAGGTCGGCGGATCCGCGTTGCACATTCCCGCAGCAAATTTATAAGTGGCTACGTCGATCCGCTCTACGTCTTCACACTTCGGATGCAACTCCGCGAGCGCATCCTCTAGAGCGTCGAGCGCGGGATAAATCGGATAGCAGCAGGCGCGCATGCGGAAGTGGTTGTGGGTAATTTCCCACCGCGTGCCGAGCGCGTCAAGAAGATGCGAGGCATCGAAACCATCACTCACGAGACTGGTCATCGCCTGCTCGATCGCGTTGTCCTGTGCAATGAAACCGGCAATCGCCAACTCCGGGGCCAGCGAGGCCGCGAAACCGCTCATCCCGCCAGCCACGTTGAGCGTTGTCGCCCCGGCGACAACGTTGCTATAAGCGGCGCTTACCACCAGGTTGGCTCCGATACGCACTGCAGTACTCGTTTGTGCAGCGTTGAGACCGCGCGCGCGGGCCGCCGCAGCGATGGCGCCCAGCAAGGACGCCTGGCCATTGGGGTGCGCGAGCGGCCGCCGCGTCGTAGCCGCCCCCACGCGGATGGCAAAGTCATACGCAACGACGAGCGCGGTCAGGATTTCGCGGCCAGTGCAGCGCGACGATTCTGCTGCGGCCAGCAGGCCAGGCACGATCTGCACTGCAGCCTGCGCCGAAACCTCATCGTGCAGTTCGCCGAGCTCGATCGAACGAGCGGCAATGCCATTGAGGAGCGCCGCGCGACCGGTATCGGTGAGGGGCCAGCCGCGCGTGAACACGGTCGCGCCCGTGCCTGCGCTCGCACTCAAGCCTTCGTGCAACCGCCGCACTTCCGGTTGCACGGAGCCGGCCAGAATTACCCCGATCGTGTCGAGCAGCACCAGATTGGCATGGTGCTGAACCGCGCGGGGAATATCTTCCCACTGTGTGTCGGCGACGAACTGCGCGAGCCTTTCGATTTGTTCAGCCAAGCCAATCCTTTATTGCCAGCTATTTGAAACGTACAGCTTTTGCATAAAATTTTGATCTAAGGCGCTGAGCCCGCAATAACTCAGCACTCAGGCTCCACATCCGCGCTGGCGGCAATTCTACTCCTGCTGGCCGGGGCAGCGGCTGCGCAAACTCCGCCCGCCGGCCCGGCGCCGGCCTATCACGCGAAGCCGATCCGCGGCAGCAGAGACGCAATGGTGCGGATCATCGGGCCGCGGACAGGCGATGCCATGAGCCAGTCGCTGGCGATCGATAACCGTCCCGTCAAGCAAGCCAATATCCGCGCGGACTGAAGGGAGGGCACCGGAGTCAATCCAGCAGCCTGAGATTGCAATTTACATTTTCATGAGCCTTGTGCGACCATAGTTTTTTCGCGGCGTCATTCGCCGGTTGTCCATTTATTCACATTTTCTTCAAGGAGCTTCGATGCAACCCAGCGACTACGGCCCGTTTCCGTACACCCCCATCAATCGCCGCCCGACGCTCAAGTGGCCGAATGGCGCGCGCGTCGCGCTATGGGTGATTCCTAACATCGAGTTCTTTTCGCTGAACCGGCCGCATCCCGGCCATCCCTGGGAAAAAGCGTCCGGCGACGCGCCGACGGTGCGCGCCTGGGGTCAGCGCGATTATGGCAATCGCATCGGCATTTTCCGCATCATGGATGTCCTCACGAAGCATGGCATACGCGCCACCGCGACGGTTAACAGCGATATCTGCGATCACCACCCGCAGATCATCGAAGACGCGGTGAAACTGGGCTGGGAGTTCATGGGGCACAACAAGACCAACAGCGAGCGCCTGACCGGCATGCCGCGCGAACAGGAACGCGCACTCATCAAGAGTTCACTGGCCAAACTCGAACAGGCCACCGGCCGCAAACCCACCGGCTGGCTGGGGTCGGCGCTGGCGGAAACCTGGAACACGCTGGATATCCTCGCCGAGGAAGGCTGCAGCTATGTTTCGGACTGGGTCAACGACGACCAGCCTTACCTGATGAACACGAAACCGCGTCAACTCGTGTACCTGCCCTACTCCTACGAACTCAACGATTCGCCGCAGGTCTACTACCGCGATCACACGGCGGAACAATTCGAGAGCATGATCAAGCGCCAGTTCGACGTTCTCTATGAAGAGGGCGCACAGTCGGCGCGCGTGATGGCGATCTGCCTGCACCCATTTCTGATCGGCGTGCCGCATCGCATCCGCGCGCTTGACTCGGCGCTGCAATACATCGGGTCGCATGCCGGGGTATGGAAAGCAACCGGTCAGGAAATCGTCGATGGCTATCTGAAGTCGGGTGCGACGTTCTGACACGCGCCGTCGCTACCAAGCGGCATTGAGTATTGCCTCAATTTCCGGCGCGGAGCCGACGGCCCGCGGATTGAATGCGACGCCGGGCTCGCGCAGAATTTGCTGTGCAAGCCCGGGAAAGATGGCAGAGCTGACGCCTGCGTCCTTAAGCCGGGCCGGTAATCCCGCGAGCGCTGACAATTCCCTCACCGCGGCAATCGCGCCTTCTGCCGTCGCCTGCGGCTGGCCAAGCAACCGCGCCACCGTCGTTATTTCAGCGCGTGCCACGGCCAGGTTGAACTCGAGTACCCGCGGCAGCATGATCGCATTGACAATGCCATGCGAGAGACCCGCCGCCGGCGCCAGCTTGTGGCAGATAGCATGGTGCAGCGCGGTTCGCGCGTTAACGATGGCCACACCGGCGCAGTACCCGCCCAGCGCGAGTTCGCTGTAAACGCCGCGCCCGCGAGCACCGGTCGCGATGGCGTAGAGGCTGCGGTACAAGCACGACAAGCTTTCGCGCGCGTAGATACCGGAGACCGGATTGCTGTGGCGCGAGTACAACGCCTCGCAACCGTGAGCGAGCGCGTTCATGCCCGATGCCGCCATGATCGCAAGCGGCACCCCGTGCATCAATTCCGGATCGTAGATCAGCACCGCCGCCGCCAGCGTGGCATCCCGGAAGAGAATCTTGCCGCCGCCCTCATCAGTCAGGGAAAACCCCGGCGTCACCTCGGCGCCGGAGACCGTGGTAGGCAATGCAATGATGGGCAGCTTGGGTCGTTTGGACGTGGGGCTGCTGATGCTGCCGTCGGGCGTGCGCTCGAGCACAAAGTCGAGCAGCCTTCCCTCTTCCGCGCAGGCAAGCGCAATGCCTTTGGCGAGGTCGCTCGCGCTGCCGCCGCCAAATGCAATCAGACTGTCGGCCCCCCGCATTGTTGCGCGCCGCCCGCCCTCCAGTGCCGAGGCGACCGGGGCGTGCATCATTGCTCCGCCGTAAATGCCATCCGCGTCAAGCGCGAGCAAGTCGCACAGAGCACGCACTTCGGGTGAGACCGCTGCGCGCGGGCTGCACACCACGAGCGGCCTCTTCGCGCCCAGCAATGCCAGTTCCGCCTTCAGCGAGTTGCGCGCGCCCCAGCCCAGGACCAGCCGGTGCGCCGGATTGTTATAGACAAAATTGGGTGCAGACAGCGCGATCGCCACAGCGCGCGCGTCAATCCAGACGCGCGCCGGAGCGCTTGATGATGTCGCCCCATTTCGCGAGTTCGGTGCGAATGAAAGTACCGAATTGCTCCGGCGTGCTGCCGACCGGTTCAAGCCCAAGCGTCACATAACGCTCCTTCATGTCGGCTGCATTCAATGCTGCCCTGAACTCGTCGCTCAGGCGATCGACTGCAGCCTTGGGCGTGCCGGTTGGCGCGAGCACTCCATACCAGCCGGCAAGATCGAAGCCGGGCAGGCCGGCCTCGGCAATCGCGGGCAGGTTTGGATACAACGTGGAGCGCTTGCCCGTGGTCACTGCGATGACGCGCAACTTGCCGGCCTTC
>JANXRI010000459.1 GCA_025353085.1 Betaproteobacteria bacterium | reverse complement strand
AACTTCGACGCCGATATTGCCCGCCGCACCGGTGCGATTGTCGATCACGACCTGCTGGCCGAGCTCATCGCTCATCTTCGCCTGCAGGATGCGCCCGACGAAATCGGACGCCCCGCCGGGGGCAAACGGCACCACCATGCGAACAGGACGTTGCGGATAGTTCGCCTGAGCGAACGCGTGTGTCGCGGCAACGCCGGCGACGAGTATAAAAACCGCGCGCGTAAGGCGGCTGAAGCGTTGGGTGTGTGCAACCATAATCTCCTCGTTCTCGTTTGATGATTGCCGGCGCTCTAAAGGCGACGGTTGGAACCCGCTTGGTGCTAACTGTTAAACTTGAAGTCCTGTCGGATGTGATGACCTAATGCTACTTTCTAGCCGGGATTAAACCATGAGTTCGCCAGCACAGCCAACCAGCAGCAAGTCATCCGCGCACGCAGGCGCGCCGTTGTGCGCCGCGTTCGACGCGCAAACGCGCAAACCGCATTTCGCGCTGCCGGCCGGCGCCACCGATTGTCACGCGCATATTTGCGGACCGGCTTCGCGCTATGAGTATTTTGATGGGCGCATTTATACGCCGCCCGACGCTCTGCTCTCGGACTATCAGCGAATGCTCGCAACAATCGGTATCGAGCGCGCAGTGCTGGTGCAACCGAGCGTCTACGGCACGGACAACAGCGCAATGCTGGATGCGATCAAATGCGCGCCATCAAAGCTGCGCGGCGTCGCGGTGGTCGATGATGACATCGGGTCAGACGAACTCGCGCGCCTGCATGCAGCCGGTGTGCGCGGCGTGCGCGTCAACATCGTCGACGTCAAAGACCGTAAGCCCGGCACCTTGCCGTTAGCGGCGTTGACCACGCTTGCGGATAAAGTAAAACCGTTCGGATGGCATATGGAATTTTTGATGCACGTCGACGAATTTCCCGACCTCGACCACATGCTCGCCGATTTTCCGGTTGAAACGGTTTATGGTCACCTCGGCTATATGAAAACCGGTAACGGCACCGGTAATGCAGGCTTTCTTGCGCTCATACGCCTGATGCAGGCCGGCCGCGCGTGGGTGAAACTCACCGGCCCTTATCGAATTTCAACCGGCCCGTTGCCGCACGCAGATACGAACGATTACGCACATGCATTGCTTGCTGCCGCGCCCTCGCAAGTGGTGTGGGGCAGCGATTGGCCGCATGTAATGGTCAAAACGCCGATGCCGAACGACGGCGATTTATGCGACCTGCTGACTGCGTGGGTTCCCGATGCGGCGCTGCGCAAACGCGTGCTGGTCGACAATCCGGCTCGGTTATACGGTTTCTAATCGCTTCGTCCCACGCCATCGCGTGGAGGCCAGTCGCGCTAATCGACTTTACCGCCAGCGCGACGACAATGGATGAAACGCTCTTCACGTAAATCTTCTTGCGATAATTATTGTTTCTGCATTATCAGGTAATCGCATGGAAAATGCGGAAAAGTCGGATAATGAAAAATCGAAATTTTTAATCGAACGTCTCCGCGCTTATGGATACCGCACCGAGCGGCACCTTCGGCCTTTGCCCCGTTGGCGCTGACGCGCTGCTAGGCATCAAACGCCAACAGACGAATGCGCCGCGCTGGCACGGCGCGAACTGGCATGCATTCGTCGCGGCGCTCGCAGCACAGGGCGTCGAAGTGCTTGAAAGCATGGCTGCCCGCGGCTCATTTGCAACCGACGCTGGCGGCACCGCATACGGTTTACCGCATGGCGTGGTGATTGCACGCAGCGCTGCGCAAATCGCCCAACTGCTGCAGGCGGCGCAGGTACATCGCGTGCCGGTCACCGTGCGCGGCGGCGGCCTGACGACCGAGGGTGAGTCGGTCGCATTTGGCGGCGTGCTGCTCGACATGACAGGCATGAGCCGCATAATCAACATCGACAGCGCCGCGCTAACCGTGCGCACCCAGGCGGGCATTTTCTGGCACGGCCTCGCCGAAGAACTGCGCCGCGAAAATCTTGACTATCTGTCGGCGCCGCTTAACCTCACTTCGACGGTCGGCGGCTCATTGAATGTCGGCGGCATCGATGTCAATTCGCCGCGCTTGGGCTGCAGCGCCGACCAGGCGCTTGCTTTGCAGGTCGTGACGCCCACTGGGGAGATCGTCGAATGTTCCGACACGCAAAATGCCGAACTCTTCCAGCGTGCGATCCTTGGCTATGGCCAGTTCGGCGTTATTACCGAGGCGACGCTTAAGGTGCGGCCGTATACGCCGGTGCGCATGCGTTACTTTTATTATTCGTCGTTGCGAAAGGCGGTCGAAGATTTGCAGATGCTCGATCGCAATGATGCGAGCGACTACTCGGGCAT
>JANXRI010000450.1 GCA_025353085.1 Betaproteobacteria bacterium | reverse complement strand
GTTGCGGGAAAATTCCTGACACAGGGCTGATATTATGCGACATGCAAGGAAACTCCGACTACGGCGACTACATTTGTACTAGCAACGCCGCTGGCGGACGCCCGCGAATTTGAGGAGTTAAAATTTATGCCGACCGTTTTTACGCCAACCATTTTTATGTCGACCGTTTTTATGTCGACCATGCGCACCGTCCTGCTCGCGCTCACCGCGGCGCTGTTCTTGAGCGTAACTCCAGTTCATGCGCAGACCGCCAAGCCCGCCGCGACTGCCGGCACTGCCAAAGCAACCTTCGCCGGCGGCTGTTTCTGGTGCATGGAGCATCCATTCGATGTGCTGCCCGGCGTAGTGTCGACGACTTCCGGTTATATCGGCGGGCAGAAAAAAAATCCGACTTATGAAGAAGTGTCGTCCGGCCGCACCGGTCATACGGAGGCGGTGCAGGTCGTCTACGACCCGAATAAGGTCACGTACGAAAAACTGCTCGACGTGTTCTGGCACAACATCGATCCGACGGTCAAAGACCAGCAGTTCTGCGATCACGGTTCGCAGTACCGCAGCGGCATTTTTTATCAAGACGACGAGCAAAAGCGCCTCGCCGAAGCGTCCAAAGCCGCGCTCGATAAGAATAAGCCTTTCAGCGGCGCAATCGTCACTGAAATCACACGCGCCGGCGAGTTCTATCCGGCCGAAGACTATCATCAGGATTACTATCTCAAAAATCCGCTACGCTACAAGTATTACCGTAGCGGCTGCGGCCGCGACAACCGCTTGAAGCAATTGTGGGGCAAGGCGCCGGAATAGCGCCGACGTGACCGCTCCCGCGTGAAGCGGCTGATTCTGCTCGGGGGCGGCCACAGTCATCTTGAGGTGGTGCGCAGGTTTGGATTGGGTGCGCCATACGGCACGCAAGTCACGCTCGTCGACGCTGCGCAGTTTGCGACGTATTCCGGCATGCTTCCCGGATTGATTGCCGGCCATTACAGTTTTGACGATTGTCATGTTGATCTCGCGCGACTGGCGCAAACCGCTGGCGTCGGCTTCGTGCAGTCACGCGCATGCGGAATCGACACCGCCCGGCGTCGCGTCGTTTTTGATGACGGCGCGCGTCTTGACTACGATGTTCTGTCGGTCGATGTGGGCTCGACGCCGCCGACTGCGCAAGTAGCGGGCGCCGCCGAACATGCGATTGCCGTAAAACCATTCAGCGTTTTCGCGCAACGCTGGGAGCGACTGATTGCCTCAGCGCTGGCAGGCAGCTTACGAAACGTAGTTGTGGTTGGCGGTGGTGCGGCCGGACTCGAACTCGTGCTCGCCATGCAGTACCGGCTCGCGCAGGCGGCGCCAGCTCGACCGGTCGATTTCACGGTCGTCACCGCCGCGGCATGCCTGGTGCCTGATCACCATGCAGCAACTCGCGCCGTGCTCGCGCGCTGGTTGAACGCACGCGGCATTGCCGTGCATTTGAATGCCACGGTGGAACGCGTGGAGCCCGCGGCGGTAATCTTATCCAACGGTACTGATATTTCGAGTGACGCGACGATCTTTGCGACCGGCGCCGCTGCGCCGTCGTGGTTTGCCAGCACCGGCCTCGCCCTTGATGCACGCGGCTTTGTCAGCGTCACTCAGTCGCTGGCGTCAGTGTCGCATCCTGAGGTTTTCGCCGCGGGCGACTGCGCGACGATTGAGGGACACGACTATCCGAAGTCCGGCGTCTATGCGGTGCGCGAAGGACCGGTACTCGCCGACAATTTGCGTCGCGCGCTTGACGGCAAACCGCTGCGTAAATACCGGCCACAACGGCTTGCATTGGCGCTGATCAGTGGCGGCAACCGTTTCGCGGTCGCGTCGTATGGTCGCATCGCATTGCCGGGCGCATGGGTATGGCGCTGGAAGGATTACATCGACCGCAAATTTGTGCGGCGTTACCGCCAGTAGCGGATCCCTCACTTAATATGATTAACGCAGGGTCACGCGCGCAAACTTCCGTTTGCCGACTTGCACAACGACTTGCGTCCCTGCCGCTAACCTGAGCGCTTTATCGATCACTTTCTCACCGTTGAGCTTGACGCCGCCTTGCGCGATCATCCGCAGCGCGTCTGACGTGCTGGTAGTGAGCGCCGCTGCCTTCAGCAGGTTGGCGATCGCGATACCGCCGGGGCCTGCGTCGAGTGTAACGTCGGCGATATCGGTCGGAATTTCGCCCTGTTTGAACCGTGCCTCAAAGTCGGCAAGCGCGCTCGCCGCAGCCGACGGCGAATGAAAACGCGCGACAATTTCCTGCGCAAATGACACTTTGATGTCGCGTGGATTGCGGCCTTCAACCGTGTCTTTTTTCCATTGCCTGATCGTCGCCAGCGGCTCGAATGACAGTAGCTCGATATAGCGCCACATCAAGTCATCGGAGATCGACATAAGCTTGCCGAACATGTCGTTCGGGCTGTCGGTGATGCCGATATAGTTGCCGAGCGATTTCGACATCTTGTTCACGCCGTCGAGACCTTCGAGCAACGGCATGGTCAGAATGCATTGCGGCGGCTGCCCGTAGTGCTTTTGTAGCTCGCGCCCCATCAGCAGGTTGAACTTCTGATCGGTGCCGCCGAGTTCGAGGTCGGCCTTGAGCGCGACCGAATCGTAGCCCTGCACGAGCGGATACAGAAACTCGTGAATCGCAATCGGCTGATTGCTTTTGTAGCGCTTGCCGAAATCGTCGCGCTCAAGCATGCGAGCGACGGTATGGGTCGCGGCAAGTTTGATCATGTCCGCCGAAGTGAGCTTATCCATCCAGGCCGAGTTGAAGGCAATCTCGGTCTTCGCCTCGTCGAGGATTTTGAATACCTGCGCCGTGTACGTTTTCGCGTTGGCGACCACCTCTTCGCGAGTAATCGGCGGGCGCGTGGTGTTCTTGCCGGTCGGGTCGCCGATCATCCCCGTAAAGTCGCCGATCAGGAATACGACGTGATGACCAAGGTCTTGCAACTGGCGCAATTTATTGATCAGCACAGTGTGCCCGAGGTGGAGGTCGGGCGCGGTCGGATCGAACCCCGCTTTCACGCGTAAAAGCCGGCCGCTGTTGAGTTTGTCGACGAGTTCCGACTCAACCAACAGTTCGTCGCAGCCGCGTTTGATGATGTCGAGCTGGTCGGTCAGTGTTGCCATTGCGGCCTCGGTGGAAATCGCTTAGTTTTCACGATGTGGAATGCAAGGGTTGCGCGCCCGTAAAATTCTGCTAAGCTTGCCCCCGTCGCTCTAAAGGGAGCGTTAAGATACTATGCTAAAAGCATGATTTTAACCCATAAAATTGCAAAAACTTTAAGCAAACTTTCGCCGCGCCATCGGCTCGCGGCAGCGCTGATTGCGGTGCCCTGTTTCAGCGTAGTGGCCGCGTTTGGGATTTCTCCCGACACCCTCGTTGATAAAGTGACGTTCAATAATGTCACCGAAGAACTGACGTTGCCGAGTTTGGCGCAGGCCGTCGACAATGAGGCGGGCTTCACGCGCGAAGAACGCATCCAGCGCGGCGACACCGTCGCATCATTGCTCGCGCGCCTGCAAATCGATGATGCCGAAGCGTCCCAGGTTCTGCGCAACAACGCGCAAGCACGCGCACTTTATCAATTGATTCCGGGCAAAGTCGTGCGGGCGACCGCGACGGCCGATGGCAAATTGGTAAGTTTGCGCTATCTCAGTGGAACGAACCTCGTTTCGGTCGACCGCACGGCAGATGAACTCGTCGTAAAGCAGGACGCCGTACAACTCGAGCGCCGCGTGCTGATGAAATCCGCCGAAATCCGCAATTCCCTGTTTGGTGCAACGGATGCCGCGGGGCTCCCCGATAGCGTGGCGACGCAAATCGCCGAAATCTTTTCAACCGACATCGACTTTCACCGCGACCTGCGGAAAGGCGACCGGTTTAGCGTCGTCTATGAAGTTTTCTATGATCGCGGCGAGCCGGTCAAGTACGGCCGAGTGCTGACCGCGGAGTTCGTCAATCAAGGCAAGGCATACACCGCGGTGTATTTCAATTACAGCGAAAACGAGGGCGGGTACTACACGGCCGACGGCAAGAATCTGCGCAAGCAGTTCCTGCGCTCGCCGCTCGAGTTTTCCCGCATCACGTCGGGTTTCAGCACTGCGCGTTTTCATCCGGTTCTGCAAACATGGCGCGCGCATAAAGGCATTGACTATGGCGCCCCGACCGGCACGCGGGTAAAAGCAACCGCCGACGGCGTCGTCGAAATAACTGGCCGCAGCGGTGGCTATGGCACTGTCGTGGTATTGCGCCACCAATCCAAGTACACGACCTGGTATGGCCATCTGTCCGGCATTGCCAAGGGCTTGCGCAAAGGCCAGCGGGTGACGCAGGGTGAAGTGATCGGCTTCGTCGGGTCGACGGGGCTCGCGACGGGCCCTCACCTTCATTACGAGTTTCGCATAAACGACGTGCACCAAAATCCATTAAACGTCGCCATGCCTGCGGCGCTGCCCATTTCGCCTGAGTTAAAGCCCAAGTTCGAGCAAACCGCCAAGCTGTACATCGAACGGCTTAATCTGTTGCGCACAACTAACCTGGCGCGCCTCGACTAAATTAAATGCCTGGGCTTTACATCGGGCTGATGTCCGGCACCAGCCTCGACGGTATTGATGCGGTGCTCGCAGATTTAAGCGGTCCCGCCCCCCGGCTCATCGCTCACGCTCATCATGCGTTCACACCAGCGCTGCGCGTTGAACTGGCATCGCTCAACAGCCCAGGAAAAAATGAGTTGCGACGCGCCGCCCTCGCCGCCAATGATCTTACCCGTGCCTATGCGGCGGTAGCGGGAGCGACCCTTGCACTGGCGGCGGTTCCTGCAGAGGGCCTTGAGGCTGTAGGTTGTCATGGCCAGACCGTGCGCCACCAGCCCGCCGATGGTTATACCGTTCAGTTGGTAAACGGCGCCTTATTGGCGGAACTGACGGGTATCACGGTGGTATGCGATTTCCGCAGTCGCGATATTGCGGCCGGCGGTCAAGGCGCGCCGCTCGTGCCGGCATTTCACCAGGCAGTGTTTGGGCGCAACGACGAACATCGCGCGATCGTCAATATTGGCGGCATATCGAATGTCACCAATCTGCCGAGTACCGGCGTGGTGACGGGATTCGATTCCGGACCAGGCAATTTACTACTCGACGCCTGGGCGCAACGCCATCTCAAACAACCGTTCGACCGGGACGGCGACTGGGCTAAGACCGGCAAGATAATTCCCGGGTTGCTGGCGCGGCTCAAAGCCGACGAATACTTCCACCGCGCACCGCCCAAAAGCACGGGCCGCGAAACATTTAATCTTGAATGGATCGAAAAATATCTCGCCGGCAATGAAGCAGCCGTCGACGTTCAGGCGACGCTGCTGGCACTGACCGCGCACGGAATTGCCGATGCAATCATCGATTTTTGCGCCAACGCGACGGCGGTGTACTTGTGCGGTGGCGGCGCGCGCAATCTCGAATTAGTCAACGTACTGACTGCGCGGCTCGCGCCGCGCGAGGTCCGAACTACCGACAAATTAGGTGTAGACGCCGAACAGGTTGAAGCGCTTGCATTTGCGTGGCTTGCTCAGCAAACACTAACGTCAAAACCGGGAAATTTGCCCGCAGTGACGGGCGCGCGCGGTCCGCGCATTCTCGGTGCGATTTATCGCGCCTGAAAATAAAAAGGGCGCCGCAGCGCCCTTTTCCTTGCAGTCGATCGTTCAGGCCGAAAACGACGAGCCGCAACCGCAAGTGCTCGTTGCGTTTGGATTTTTGATAACAAACTGCGCGCCTTCGACACCTTCCTGGTAATCGATTTCAGCGCCACCTAGATACTGCAGGCTCATGGGGTCGATTAGCAGGGTGACGCCATTCTTCTGCATGGAAGTATCGTCATCGCTGACGGCATCGTCGAATGTGAATCCGTATTGAAAACCCGAGCAGCCGCCGCCAGTCACGAACACGCGCAATTTCAATTCGAGATTACCCTCTTCGTCGATCAGCTGTTTGACCTTGGCTGCCGCGTTGTCCGTGAAGACCAGTGGAGCGGGCATTTCGATAACTGCGTTCATGTTCGATACTCCTGAAAATTTATTCGACCGCGACGCGGTAAGACCTACCTGCCCGTATCAACGCCGGTATCGCGCGGGTTCAACGCTGCGTTCAATCGGCTGTCGCAGGTTTCAAATGCACGACTTTGTCAGATTTGCTTTCAGATTGATAGACGAGCCGTCCTTGAACCACCGCGCCCAATTGTAACTCCAGGGTGCGATAGTGAACGTCCCCTGTGACATTAGCCTTCGGCTGTAGTTCCGCGTACTCAGTCGTATGCACTGGTCCGATCACCGTGCCGTTGATAACTGCGTGCGAAACCCGTATTTCCCCCTCGATCCGCGCTTGCTCAGACAGCACCAGTGTGCCCGGTTTGCCGTCGGCGGCGACTACATTCCCTCGCACGTGACCGTCGACGCGCAGGCCGCCGCCAAACTTGATATTGCCCTCGATGGTGGTACCTGCGCCAATCAGACAATCGATGCGATTCTGTGGCTTGTTGTTTTTGCTGTTTCCGAACATGGACATTACTCCTTCTGTCATGACGCATTGACGGCTTGAGTGAGCTTGGGCTCAGCGCTGCCGTTTTCGAATACCTGGACCTGCATGCTTTTGACCACCGCGCCGGCGGCCACCCGAAACGTGCCTTCGACGCGCTGATAAAAGCGAAAGTTAAGCTTGAATGCTTTGTCCGCCTTGTCGCTTTCGGCGGGAAGCGTTAGCACTATCTTCTTATTGTCGTGCTGTAAATTTACGACGAACTGCACAGAGCCCAGGAAGTCCTTATTGCGTTGACCGGTCTGGGTCACCAACAGGCGATAGTGGTATTCGCCTGGGAGGGAGTCATTTTGCACCAGGAACCGATTGGCTGCTACTCCGCCATCTTTGCTCCCGGCGGGCATCAGCGTTTGGAAAAACGCAAGGTCTTCCTTGAACTCTGCGTTTTCCCCGGTCAACACTTTCATCTGTTTGACCAGATCCCCGTATGTGACGCGTTCAATCTGAAGTTGGCGCTCGCTTTGTGCAAGTTGTCCCCGGAGTGCCGACACTTCCTGCTTGAGCTTGACCTGAGATTCATTGAGTCGCTTGAGTTCGCTATCGGCCTCGCTCTGATCAAAGCCCGCAAATTTTTTGCCGAAATCGTACGTCGCTTTCGCCATAAAAATGACGATCAAAGCGAGCACGAGCAACATTAACGAGCGCAAATACCATGGAATTGCCGCGCGCACGGCCATGTGCGGCGCCGAAATACCGAACATGCGCTTGAGCCTTTTGACTAAGGCATTAATGCGATCTGCTCCAAGCCGGTCGTCTCGGGCAGGCCACACATGAGATTCATGTTTTGGACCGCCTGCCCGGCCGCGCCCTTGGTCAGATTGTCGATTACAGACAGCACCACGGCAATGTCGCCGCCGCCCGGTTGGTGAACGGCGATGCGGCAGACGTTGGATCCGCGCACTGAACGCGTTTCGGGATGAGCCCCTGCCGGCATCACGTCGACGAACGGCTCGCCGGCGAATTGCTGTTCGAACAGTTGTTGCAGATCGATGTCGCGCGTCAGTTGCGCATAAAGCGTTGCGTGGATGCCGCGGATCATGGGCGTGAGGTGCGGCACAAACACCAACCGCGTCGCACGGCCAGCAATCGCGTCGAGACCTTGCGAAATTTCCGGGTGATGGCGATGCCCTGCTACGCCGTAGGCCTTAAAGTTGTCGGACGCTTCGGCTAGCAATGTATGCACTTCGGCCTTGCGACCGGCGCCGCTCACGCCCGATTTGGCATCGGCGATCAAATGATCGAGGTCGGCTGCACCGCTTTTCAGCAGCGGCAAAAACCCTAACTGTACCGCGGTCGGATAACAGCCGGGGTTGGCGACAATGCGCGCCTGTCTGATTTCGGCGCGATTGACTTCGGGCAAGCCGTAAACCGCTTGCGCAACCAGCTCAGGACAGGCGTGCTTGATCGCGTACCATTTTTCCCAGACCGCGATGTCCTTGATGCGAAAGTCGGCCGCAATATCGATGATCCTGACCCCGGCATCGAACAACGCGCGCGCCTGTTGCATAGCGACACCGTTGGGCGTCGCAAAAAAAACCACGTCGCATTGTTTGAGCGCGTCATCCGACGGCGCTGAAAAGTTGAGGTCTACGTGGCCGCGCAAGTTTGAGAACATCGCGGCAACCGGGGTGCCCGCTTCCTGGCGGGAGGTAATCACCGCGAGCTCGCAGTGCGGGTGCTGCGCGAGCAACCGCAACAATTCGACGCCGGTATAACCGGTGCCGCCGACGATTCCAACTTTAAGTTTCTGGTCTGCCATTGCCGTCACCCACGCGGGAAAATCCTCGCGCCCATTGTAGGTTACAAATGAAAAAGCCGCCCCTAGAGGCGGCTTTATCAACCACAACCCGAAGGTTAGCGTTTCGAGAACTGCTTGCGGCGGCGCGCTTTGTGCAGGCCGACTTTTTTGCGCTCAACTTCGCGGGCATCGCGGGTTACGAGCCCGGCCT
>JANXRI010000443.1 GCA_025353085.1 Betaproteobacteria bacterium | reverse complement strand
AAAAGGAGGCCGCCCCGTGGTGAGCCGCGCCTTGCGCGTTCCTTGCGTTACTCGCCAAGTTCGGGGTCTCGGCAGAACTCGCTCGAAGAATGAGAAAACACGGAAACGATTGCGAGCTCGGACAGCTCCTCGACCAAAGCTCCGAACTCGCCTGCGTTACTCAGCGGCTCACAAAGGGGTTGAAAGATCCGGCAGCGTCGAGATAAGAAGCGGTGAGTGGTGAACACGATCGAATTTAAAATAAAACTAAGAACACAGCGAGTTGCCACGGCGCTAGCGCTTGCACCCTCACCATGCGGGTCGTTCTTCCCCCTCGTGAGACGCCGAGCAGTCGCAGCTGCGAAAAGGGCTTTCGGCGAAGAACTGTTTGAGCTCGCAATCGTTTACGTGTTTTCTCATTCTTCGAGCGAGTTTTCTGAGCCGCTTTTCACAGCGAGCAGCACAGGGAATCCCCGATAGGGGCCGTCTCGCTGGGGCCGCCTTCTCTTTGGTTATCTTTCTCTTGGCGGCGCAAGAGAAAGTGACCAGCCCCGGGTCTGCCACCCGGTGATTAAGAGAACTCGCTTTCGCGCGCTTTCACGCGATTATTTTTTCTTCGCCTGACCTTCCGCCGAGCACGGGTTTTCGGTCGAGCAGCGATCGCCGATAACGCCGATGGCCTGAATCTCGATCTCGATCCCCGGCCGCGCGAAGTTGGTGACGGTGATGAGCGCGCTGCCCGGGTAGTTGCCATTCTGGAACATGTCTTTGCGCATCTCGACGAAGTGGTCGCCGTAGCGCGATTCCTTAATGAACACCGTCATTTGCACGACGTTGGCCAAACTGCCGCCGGCGCGCTTCAAGACCTGGTCGACCTGCGAGAAGACTTGTTTCGTCTGTGCCTCGAAATTGTTCGAGATATCGCGGTTGTCGTTGTCGCGCGTCGCCGTCTGGCCGGCGACCCAAACGATCTTGCCCCCTTCGGTGATTACGCCGGGCGAAAAAGCGCGCGAAAGCTGGAAGGGCGTCTTTTCCATGTATTCCGCTGCCGAGAGTGAGAGCGGGAGCGCGGCCAGTGCGGAGAGAGCGAGTGTCAATGATAGTTTTGAGATTTTCATGATGTCCTGTGTAGAGAATTAATACGGTGATGATGGGGGTAACCGTTGTTAGTCTTTTGTTTTCGGGTTTCGTAGGGAAGATAACGGCTCGATTCTTTTAGCATGCGGCGAGCCGGCAGCTCGAAGTTACGCGGGGTAAAGGTGAAGCGCAATGTGTTGTGCTTTCCGGTGTCTAATTTCAGTCTCCGGGTCTGCCACCCGGTGATTGAAGCTGAAATCGTATTTGCCGAAGGAGTTGAGGAGTTGGTTGAGGCGAGAGAATAGCCGATGCTCGTTGCAAGACCTGACCTCATATTTTCTCGCTGGCGGATGTCGCTTGGGAAACTCGCGGCGCTTGTTGTGTCGGGCTGAACGTTATCCCGGTGACAGGCTGGGCTTGACCGCGGGGTGGGCAAGGCGGAAGCTTTGGCGGGAATCCACTCGGCCCACACTTACTCTTTAGCGGGAAAAATAATCGAACCCGGCCCCGTTTCGGGTTGAAGATCGAATAACGCACGTGAGCATCGACCTCGGAGGGGACGCCATGCGCAGGACGTTACTGTTCGCGATTGCGATTACAACTTTTGCCGGTATCGTATTTCCCGCGCCCGCGGAAGCGCAAACGTTTCCCGCCAAGCCCGTGCGGATCGTTGTGCCGTTTCCGCCGGGCGGGCCTGCAGATGTGCTCGGCCGCATGCTGGGGCAGAAGCTTGCCGAGCGCTGGAGCCAGTCTGTCGTCATCGACAACCGCGCGGGCGCGGCGGGCAATATCGGCGCAGAGTTCGTGGCGAAGTCCACCGCGGACGGCTATACGCTGCTGCTCAACGCCACGAGCCACGTCGTCAACGGCAGCATGTACTCGAAGCTCGCGTTCGATCCGATCAGGGATTTCACGCCGGTGACGGAAGTGGCGTCGTACATGCTTGTGCTGGTCGTGCATCCGTCGGTGCCGGTGACGACATTGGCGCAATTCGTGGCACTCGCAAAGGCGCGGCCGGGTCAAATCTCTGTCGCCAACACCGGCGCCGGCACGCCGACCCAGCTCGCGGCCGAACTATTCAAGAGCGCGGCCGGAATCAATCTCCTGCAGGTGCCCTACAAAGGCGCTGCCCCCGCGAACACGGATCTGCTCGGCGGCCAAGTGGTCGCCATGTTCAACAACCCGATCAATGCGCTCCCGTTTGCCAGAGCCGGCAAATTGCGCGCCCTC
>JANXRI010000378.1 GCA_025353085.1 Betaproteobacteria bacterium | reverse complement strand
ACCGGTTGTGGAATGGTCGTCTGCGCCTTGGTCGTGAGTTTGCTGGTGATCATGATGGTCTCGATGCAAGCAATGTAAGGAATTTCCTTATGGTAAGGAATTGCCTTGTGTGTGGCAAGCACTGCACTGCGCAAATAAGCGGGCGTTTAGCAAAGGGGGCAACGCTTTACCTTATAGCGAGCGCACATGGATTTGGTTAATTGCATAATCATGCCTTCAACCAGTTTTGTACCGAAAGTTTGGGGACGCGACGAAACTCGCGCTCGTTGTTGGTGACGAGCGTCGCGCCGATGTGCCGGGCGTGCGCTGCGATCAGGAAATCGTAAGGGCCGATGGGTTTTCCGCCCGACAGCAAGGCGGCTTTAATCTCACCGAAGTCCTGCGCTGCGCCGGCCGGAAAATCGTCAACCTGAAGAAATTCGAGCAAACTATCCAGGGCCGTCTCATTTTCCGTCCGAAATGCGCCTCTCTCAATACCGAATCTCAGTTCCGCGAGCGTGATCGCCGATAAGCGAACTTCGCCAGGCGAGCGCCCGGACATGCGTCGCGCGATCTTCTCGAAACCCGGTTTGCGGTTCGTGAAGTAGACCAGAATGTTGGTGTCCAGCATCCAGATCATGACCACTTCCGCTTTTGGTCTTTCGGCTGGCGCCGCTCAATTGCGCCCTTGAACAGACCGACCGCGGCCATAACCCGCTCGTAGGTGATTTTCATCGGCAATAGCAATACGCCCGTGCCTGAACGCTTTATCAGCACTTCGGTGTCATCAAAACGAAATTCCTTGGGCAATCGCACCGCCTGACTGTTGCCGTGCTTGAATACCTTGGCTGTCTTCATCGGCGTCTCCACAATAGATACGAGGAGTATATACGTTCAGACTGCGCAGATCAATCGGTTCAAAATGGCAGGAAATGCCACGGTTGAAAGGAGGGGGCGGGTCAGGCTTGGCTATATGCATAATACCCTCCGTCGTAGCCGCCCATGCCTCGGGATTCATGCTTGCGAAGCCGGTCTAAAGTTGGCGATTCGTGAAAAGCCTGTTTGCCCAATGCGGATGAGTTGCAATAGAATACCGGCATGAATCTCAGGCTGGCGGTTCAATTCGATCCGGATGCGCGGCGCTGGTCGGCCGTTTTTCCCGAGCAGCCCGGCTGCGCTTCCCCGGGGACACCGAGGAAGATGCAGTGCGGAACGCCAAAGAAGCGCTCGCTCTTTGGTTCGCACCCTCCGACCTGCCGCTGGACAAAAACGCAAAGGTTCTGGAAGTCGCGTTGCCGTGAGCCGGCATTTTCCGGTATGCAACGCCAAGGATGTGATCAAGGCGCTGCGCGCACGGGTTTGTGCTGGTCGCGCAGTCAGGCAGTCATCAGAAATGGCGTCACCTCAACGGCCGGCAGGTCATTGTCGCTATGCACGGCAGCAAACCCATTCCCATTGGCACATTAAAGAGCATCATCGAGGGTAGCGGCCTGGACGTGGAAGACTTCCGCTGAGAACTAGAACGGGTAATTGGTCACGAATGGATTGAAGAACGCGGCTGGCCGCAGTTGGATTGTCCCGCGCGATGAAATCACCAATCTCGACAAGATCGGCAACTGCACCCCGGGTCCATCGAACCCGCATCAATAATCGACTTTGAATTTGCCGAATGCCGCCTTTACTTCATCGTCTGCCAGCAAAATCGCCACGCTCTGCTTCGGCCACTCCGCGTCGAACGCGACGCAAATAGTCGGCTTCGAATTCAAGATAGGCTTCGACGGCTTCGGTGATGATGTCTTGCGCAGACCGGTTGGTATCTGCATGAAACAGGGTCATGCATGAAACGGGGTCAGGCTTGTCTAATTGCATAAAGATGTACATTAGGTTTCTGTTTTGACTTCCTCTGTGTTCTCTGTCGCAAACGCTGGTGGATTAGTGTTCAAAAAATGACTGAAAACATTTTACGCGAACAAATCGCCGAATTCGGCAAGTCGCTCTTTAATCGCGGCCTGGCGCACGGCAGCGCGGGCAATATCAGCGTCAAGCTCCCCGACGGCACGTGGTTGCTGACGCCGACCAATTCCTGCCTCGGTCGTCTCGATCCCGCGAAAATTTCGCGGCTCGATAACAGTGGCAGTCTATTAAGCGGCGACCCGCCATCGAAAGAAGCGTTTCTGCATCTTGCGATGTACGGGGAGCGCGCGTCGAGCCGCGCCGTAGTGCACCTGCATTCGTTGCACTCGGTCGCAGTGTCGTGCCTCGCAGACCTGAATCCTTCAGACGTTTTTCCACCGCTCACGGCTTACGCGATCATGCAGGTCGGCAAGCTCGCGCTGGTGCCATATTTTCCGCCTGGCGATCAGGCGCTGGCCGGCGCTGTGCGCAGACTCGCGGGCAAGCATCATGCGGTGTTGCTCGCCAATCACGGGCCGGTGGTCGCTGGCAGCTCGCTCAGCGCCGCGGTCAATGCAATCGAGGAGCTCGAGCAGACCGCTCATCTGATGCTATTGTTGCGCGGGCAGCCGACCAGCTTATTGACTGCCGGACAAGTGGCTGAGCTCAACCGGCGGTTTCCGAGTTAGTGTTATGAAAACTTCCTCCCCTTCAAGGGGAGGATAGAGGTGGGGATGGGTTGCAATTCGTACTCGCTGACCCATCCCCCTCCCGACCTCCCCCTTGAAGGGGGAGTAGCCCGACGTTTTGCGAGGAGAAACGTAGTGCACGAAAAGCTGCCGCGTACTGAACTTGGTGTCGCGATCATTGGTGCCGGTCGCATCGGCGCGCTGCGCGCGCAACTCGCGGTCAACCATCCGGCGGTGCGTTTTCTCGCGCTCGCGGATGTCGATGCGGCGCGTGCTCAAGCAGTCGCTGACAAATGCGGCGCTCAACTCGCAACCGCCGACACTCAGGCGGCGATTGCGCATCCGTCGGTTAACACGGTCATCGTGTCCACCGGTGAGCACGAACATGTGGAACCTGTTTTGCAGGCGCTCGAACTTGGCAAGGCCGTACTCGTGGAAAAGCCGCTGGCGTTGAGCCTCGACGATGCCGATCGGATACTCGGCGCGCTCGCGTGCAGCAAGGGCAGTCTGCGCGTGGGTTACAGCCGGCGCTTTAAGCGCTGCTATCTGCTCGCCAAAGAGCAGATCGCGCAGGGCCGTTTGGGAAATATCGTTGGCCTGTCAGCACGCATCTACAATTCCCGCGCGCAGGTTTTTCAAATGCTCGACCGTAATCCAGGCGCGACCCCGGTCGTCGATTCGCTCACCTATTACATCGATATGCTCGGCTGGTTTCTCGACGCCAACCCCGTCGTCGAAGTGTGGGCGCGTGGCAAAGCCGGAATTATTCGCGCCGCGGGTTACGATTGTGATGATGTGACCTATGCGGTGCTGACGCTCGCCGACGGCGCGCTGGTCAATCTCGCGGTGAGCTTCGCGTTGCCGGCTAAATATCCGTCGCTCGGCTACAGCGGGCGCATGGAGATTCTCGGCAGCGAAGGCGTCCACCTGATAGATGACGATCACCTCGACCAGTTGCTGTATACCGATCGCGGCATTCCGCATATTTATGTGCCGGGTCATACGGTGAACATGGCATTTTTATCGAGCTCGGCGCCGGGCGATTGGGCAGCCGGCGATTTCTGGGGACCGCTCGCCAGCGAGACGCGCAGCTGGCTCGATCATCTCGCGACCGGCCGCGCGTGCGCACTGACGACTGCGCGCGAGGCGCGCGACAACCTTGAAATCACGTTGGCGATCGAGGCAGCGGTGGCATCAGGCAAGACAGGACGGCTGCCAGCCAGGTAACGTAAACGACCGCGGAGCTAAAACAACATGAAAATAAAATTCGTCACAGGAGCATGCGCGTTAGCGATCGTAATTCTGGCGCCGCCGTCAGTCGCGCAGACGTATCCCGCGAAGCCGGTACGCTTCATTCTGCCTTTTCCGCCAGGCGGCCCCACGGACATTCTCGGCCGCATCATCGGGCAGAAACTCGCGGCCCAGCTTGGCCAGCCGGTGGTGCCGGAAAACCGTCCTGGCGCGGGCGGTAACGTCGGCACCGAATTCGCTGCCAAACAACCGGCCGACGGCTATGCGATCGTGCTCGCATCGCCATCCCTTTCTATCAGTCCCGGCCTCTACAAAAAACTGGGCTTCGATCCGGTGAAAGATTTCTCGCCCATCGGCCTCGTCGCGCAAATTCCGAATGTCCTGCTGGTGCATCCATCGGTGCCCGTTAAGACACTTAAAGATTTCGTCCAGCTCGCCAAATCAAATCCGGGCAAGCTCAATTTCGGTTCGGGAGGTCTCGGCACCTCCAACCATCTTGGCAGCGAGATGCTCAAAGGGCTAACAGGCATCAACATGGTGCACGTCCCGTATAAGGGATCCAACGAAGCAATGATCAGCATGATTGGCGGGCACGTTGATATGGTCGTCATCGGCGTGCCGCCGACGATCCCGCACATCAAGGCTGGCCGAGTGCGGCCGCTGGCGGTGCTGGCGGCCGAGCGCCTGCCGTACTTGCCTGACGTGCCGACGTCGAGGGAAGGCGGCATCGCCAACTACGAAGTCATTACCTCATACGGCATACTGGCTCCTGCCGGCACGCCACGAGAGATCATCAACCGCCTGAATGCCGAATGGATCAAAATCGCCGCTCTGGCCGATACGAAGGAGCGCATGAGCGGCGCGGGCTATGAGCCGATGACCAGCACGCCGGAGCAGTACGGCGACTTCATTAAAACCGAAATGGTGCGCTGGGCTAAAGTCATCAAAGATGCGAACGTCAAGATCGAGTGACCAAACTGGATTGTTGGTTGAGTTACCCAGGAGAAGCGAGTGAATGCAAATAAAAAGTTTATCGTGCGTATAGCCGTCGTGGTCGCATCCAGCGCAACATTAGGCGCGGCTAACGCGGCTGAGCCGCAATATCCGACCAAAGCGGTGCGCCTGATCGTACCGTTTGCTCCGGGTGGGGCGTCCGGACTCGTTAGCCGCAGGCCCGCTCGCGGGGAGGACGCCGGGGCCGCCGGGTTTTACCGAGTCGCTGCTTCGGAAGCGCAAACTTATCCATTGAAATCGGTGCGCATGATTGTTCCGTTTGCGCCAGGCGGCCCGACCGACGTGATCGCGCGCTTCGTCGCCGCAAAACTATCCGAGAGCTTCGGCCAGCAGGTCGTGATCGACAATCGCGCCGGCGCCGGGGGCAACATCGGCATGGGTATGGCGGCCAATTCGACGCCCGACGGTTACACGCTGGTCGTCGTCAGCTCGAGCTATGTGGTGAACCCGGGTCTCTACGCAAAAATCCCGTACGATCCATATAAAAGTTTTGCGCCCATCACGAACATGGCAGCGTCGCCTAATGTGTATACCTCACACCCGTCGGTCGCGGCGAAATCGATGCAGGAACTCGTCAAGCTCATCCAGGCTAATCCTAAAAAATACAGTTTTGCCACACCAGGCATCGGCACGACGCCGGATCTCGCAGCGAGTTTGCTCAAAGTCTTGGCCAAGCTCGACGTTACGACGGTGCCTTATGCCGGCGCCGGTCCGGCAGTGACCGCGGTGATCGGCAATCAAGTGCCCCTTGGGTGCACGGCGTTGCCCCCGACGACACCGCATATACTGGGTGGCCGCTTGCGCGCGCTGGCGGTGACAAGTGCGAAGCGCTCGTCGGCGCTGCCCGATGTGCAAACGATGGCGGAGGCCGGCTTTAGCGGGCAGGAAAGCGAAACGCTGCAGGGCATTCTGGCGCCCGCCGGCACGCCGAAAGCGGTGGTCCAGCGGTTGCATGACGAAATCGCCAAAATACTCGCCCAGCCTGACACGCGCGATAAAGTCGTCGGTCTTGGGTTCGACATTGTCGCGAGCACGCCTGAACAGTTCGCTGCACAAATCAGGAACGAAGTCGCGAAGTGGTCGAAAGTCGTCAAAGAGGCCAACATCAAGGTGGAATAAAATCAGGATTGAGGATTGAGGATTGTGAATTCAAGATGAGGATTACCGCGATAAAAGAAGTGGCAGTACCGATCAATTCGACCATACGCAACGCGGTTTTCGATTTTTCCGAAATGACAACGTCGGTCGTCGCCGTGGTGACGGATGTGATGCGGGGCGGCAAGCCCGTCACCGGTTTTGCTTTTAACTCGACAGGACGCTATGCATGCGGCGCGCAGATGCGTGACCGGCTGATACCGCGCATCATGAAAGCGCCTCCGGAGAGCCTGCTCAATACCACGGGCGACAATCTGGATCCCGAAAAAATTCTTGCCTGCATGATGCAGCGGGAAAAACCCGGCGGTCACACCGAGCGATCGGTTGCAATCGGCACGATCGAAGTTGCTTGCTGGGACGCCGTTGCAAAAATTGCCGACCAGCCGTTGCACGCAGTGCTGGCGGACAAATACAACGACGGCAAGTTAATTGAGAAAGTGCCGTGCTATGTCGGCGGCGGGTGGTATGCGCCGGGCAAAGGTATCAAAGAATTACAGGACGAAATCCGCATGCGGCTCGACGAGGGCTACACGACGATGAAAATAAAAGTCGGCGGCATGTCGATTGCCGATGACTTAATGCGGGTAGAGGCAGGGATCGCAGTGGTCGGGTCGGGTGACCGGCTCGCGGTCGATGCGAATGCGGGTTTTAACCGCGCGCGCGCATTGTCGTATGCGCAGGCATTGAAACCTTACAAGCTGCGCTGGTTCGAAGAGCCGACCGATCCGCTCGACTACGCGCTACTCGAAGACGTTGCCTCGATCTACGATTCGCCGATCGGCACGGGTGAAAACCTGTTCTCGACGCAGGACATCGAAAATCTCGTGCGCTTCGGCGGCATGCGGCCGGACCGCGACATTATCCAGATCGATGTGCCGCAGTCGTACGGCATCGTCCAATTTTCGCGCACGCTCGCTATGCTGAAGCGCTACAAATGGCATCGCCATTCTGTTTTTCCGCATGGCGGAAATCAGATGACGCTCGCCATTGTCGGCGGCTTCGGGCTTGGCGGATGCGAGGCGTATCCGGACGTGTTCGGCGTGTTCGCAGGATTCGCCGACGATGCGAAGGTTGAGAACGGCTATTTGAAACTCTCCGACCGGCCGGGTATCGGGTTCGAAGCGCAAAACAATCTATATTCGGTCATGCGGGAG
>JANXRI010000334.1 GCA_025353085.1 Betaproteobacteria bacterium | reverse complement strand
CCAGGCGAGAACGATGCGGCGACTGGGTTGCGGCGCGCTGAATGGCTTGATGACAACCAGCCGGCTCGCCGCCGACTTGCTTTCTGCTGCAGTCGACGGCAGCACTGTAATGCCGGCACCCGAGGCGACCATATGCCGGATGGTCTCGAGCGAACTGCCTTCGAGCGCCTGCTGCATATTGCTTATGCCGGGGCCGCGCGTACGCGGGCAGGTCTGCAGCACCTGATCGCGAAAACAATTGCCCGCGCCAAGCAGGAGCAAAGTTTCATTGCAGAGTTGCGCGGCGGAAATCTTGGTCTTGCTGCTCCACGCATGACCGGCCGGCATGACGACGCGGAACGGCTCGTCATAGACGGCCTGCGTCAAAATTCCGGCGTCGGCAAACGGCAGGGACAGGATGGCGACATCGAGCTCGCCGCTGCGCAACAACTCGCCGAGCTTGACGGTGTAATTTTCCTGCAGCAGGAGCGGCATGCCCGGCGCGCGCTTGTGCATGGCGGGTATCAGCTGCGGCAACAGATAGGGCCCAACCGTGTAAATCGCGCCAACGCGCAGCGGTGTTGCAAGCTGGTCTTTGCCGTGCGCGGCAAGCTGCTTGATGGTGGCGGTTTCTTCGAGCACGCGCTGCGCCTGTTCGATGATGCGGGCGCCTAATGGCGTGACGCTGACGTCCGACGGATGACGTTCGAATAGTGTGACACCGAGCTCTTCTTCGAGCTTCTTGATGGCGACCGACAAGGTCGGCTGACTGACGAAACATTTCGCGGCGGCGCGGCCGAAGTGGCGTTCGCGCGCGAGCGCCACGATGTATCGCAGTTCGGTCAGAGTCATTTTAAAAAGAGGGGAAGGCGAGCGATCGAATGCGCGGGAACGTGGCCGAAATCAATCGATGCGCACGTTGGCGGCTTTGATCACCTTCGCCCACTTGGTGATTTCCGCTTTAAGGTAGGCTGCCGCTTCGTCGGGCGAATTGCCGACGCGGTCGATGCCCTGCTGTGCGAGTCTTTCTTTCGCGTCGGGGTAATTTAGTACCCTGACAACATCGCCATTGATGCGGGAGATCAATTCGCGGCTGGTGCCGCCGGGTGCGTGCAGGCCGACCCAGGTCGCGGTTTCGAATTCC
The DNA here is from genome assembly GCA_025353085.1 of Betaproteobacteria bacterium. Lineage (GTDB taxonomy): Bacteria > Pseudomonadota > Gammaproteobacteria > Burkholderiales > SG8-41 > PALSA-1004. The sequence goes on along the minus strand of JANXRI010000334.1, from coordinate 21,842 downwards.
GGTATGCCCGATTCGGCAATCGTCGGATATTCGGGTGCTAGCGGGGAGCGTTGCGGGCTCGTGATCGCGAGCGCGCGCAGCTTGCCGGCTTTCGACAGCGGCAGCGACACCGGCAGGCTCGAGAACATCAGCGGCAACTGGCCGCCGAGCACATCGGCGACCGCGGTGTTTTCGCCCTTATAAGGGATGTGCACCATTTTTGTCGTGAGCGAAACGTTGAGCAGTTCACCGGCTAAATGCGGGGTGGAGCCAAGCCCGCCCGACCCGAAGCTCAGCGTTTTGTAATTCGCCCTGGCGAACGCCATGAATTCCCTGAACGTGCGCGGCGGCAGTGATGGATGCAGCACAAGCAGTTGCGGCGATGAACCGAGCACGGTGATGATCGGAATGTCACGCACGACGTCGTACGGCAGCTTTGGATAAAGCGTGACAGCGACCGAGGTGCTGGTCTGCGGGGCCACGAGCAGCGTGTAACCGTCGGGGGCCGACTTTGATACCGTTTCGGCGCCGATGATGCCGCTCGCGCCGGGACGGTTTTCGACGATCACCGATTGTCCCCACAGTTCCGTCAGTTTCTGCGCGATGATGCGCGCCGCAACGTCCGTTACGCCGCCTGGCGTGAAGCCAACGACAATGCGGACTGACTTGGCCGGATAGCTCTGCGCGTATGCCATTGCGCTGATGCTAAGTAAAACAGCGGTGAGCCCGCGCATAAGCGATTTTGTCATCGGGATTGAGGCGCTTGGTAAAGAAGAGGTTTTGCGTCGTTCGCTTGTATATTCATGAGCGACGCTCTAAATTGTGAATGCGCATTATATCAACGACGGGAATTGCATATGACAGTTACGACGAGTACGCCGCTGGGTTTTGTCGGCTTGGGCATTATGGGAGCGGCCATGGCGAAAAATCTGCTCAAGGCCGGATTCAAAGTCACGGTACACAATCGGAGCCGCGGCAAAGTGGAGGAACTGGTGGCCGCGGGCGCGCAAGACGGCGGCTCGCCCGCCGGTGTCGCGGGCGCGGCTGAGGTGATACTCGTGTGCGTGCCCGACACCTCGGACGTCGAAAAGGTACTCTTCGCCGATGACGGGGTGATTCACGCCATCAAGCAGGATGCGGTGGTTATCGACTGCAGCACTATTTCAGCGACGGCCACGGTCGAAATGGCGCAACGCGTGCGGGCCAAGGGCGCGCATATGATCGATTCTCCGATCAGCGGCGGACCCCAAGGCGCAATCGACGGCACGCTGTCGTGCATGATCGGCGGCAATGCGGCAATCGTCGAACGCTGCATGCCGGTCTTCAAAGCGATTGGCAAAACATTTACCCATATAGGCGGCAGCGGCGCCGGGCAGTTGTGCAAAGCCTGCAACCAGCTCGTGAATACCGCCACCATGATGGGCGTGGCCGAAGCGTTTGCACTTGCCAAAAAAATGAATATCGATCCCTATAAAGTGCGCGATGCGCTGATGGGCGGCACGGCCAAAAGCTTCGTGCTCGAAAACCACGGCAAGCGACTGCTCGACGGCACGCTCGCGCCGGGCTTTCGCTCGAACCTGATGTTGAAAGACATCAAACTCGCGTTGGCCGCCGGCATCGAGTGCAGTTCTTATATGCCGGTCACCGCGTTGGGGGCGCAGATGCTGGCGGCGCTGTGTTCATCCGGCCGCGCCGAACTGGATAATGCATCGATGGGATTATTGTTCGAAGATTTATCAGGGATCAAACGCTAGCCAGACACCTTGCTGCCGCAACCGAATAAAATAAGTGGAGGGACGGCAGTTATGGGTACGCCAGCGCACCGATTTTGCGTCACACGATTACTGGAAGCTGTCTCAAAACAGATTGGAGCCGCAGATACACGCGGATGAACGCAGATAAGTTCGAAATACTTTACGTCGGCTGGAGTGCGGCCCTGGATTTTAATCTGCGTGGATGTGTGTGTATCCGCGGCTGATTGTCGTTTTTTTATTTTTGAGATAAGTTCCAGAATGAATTTCAGCCGCTGGTGCGCTGCCGGCACAGCGGTGGGTCCGGACTGTCTAATGAGTGAATAGATGAAATACAAAGATTACTACAGCATCCTCGGGATTGAACGCGGCGCGGCCGCGGACGCCATCAAAAAAGCCTATCGCAAACTGGCTCAGAAATATCACCCCGACGTTTCGAAGGATCCGAAAGGCGAGGCAAAATTCAAGGAAGTGGCCGAAGCCTATAGCACGCTCAAAGATCCGGAGAAGCGAGCGGCTTACGATCAGCTCGGCAGCCATCGCCCCGGTGAAGATTTCCAGCCGCCGCCAAACTGGAACCGGCAGTCCGGCGATGCGCAATTTTCGTTCGATGAGGCGGACCTCGCGGATCTGTTTGCCGGATTGTCAGGCCGCCATCGTGGCGGACCCGGCGGGGCGCCGTTGCGCATGCCGGGCGAAGATTACGAAGTTACCGCGCGGATTTCCCTGGCAGATGCATATGCTGGCACTGAAGTGGAACTCAACCTGACAGTGCCCGAGCACGACGAAAAAGGAATTGTGCGCCGCGTGCCGCGCCTGTTCAAAGTGCGAATCCCCAAAGGCGCAACGGATGGTCAAAGGCTGCGCCTCGCCGGCCGCGGCGGTAAAGGAATGAACGGTGGCCGCGACGGCGATCTTTATCTCAACATCGCGTTGCATCCGCACCCGCTCTTTCGGCTGAGTGGACACGATCTCTATATCGACTTGCCGTTGGCGCCATGGGAAGCGGTGCTGGGCGCGACGGTGGAAGTCCCCACGCTGGGCGGAGAGGTACGCTTGAAAGTGCCGCCGAACACGCACGCGGGTCAGCAACTGCGCCTGACGGGGCGCGGGCTGCCCACACCGGGCGGCAAGGCGGGCGATCTTTTCGCTCTTGCACAAATTGTCGTGCCCGTTGCGGCCAGCGAACATGAGCGCGAATTGTTCAAACAACTCGCGCAAGATTCGACCTTCAATCCGCGCGCGCACTTTAAATCGGAGGCTGGCAAATGAAAGCCGAACATGTTGAAGCGGTGTGGCTGACAGAAGACGCGCGGTTTTCGCTCGCCGAACTCGCCGAACTCGCCGGCATCCCGGAAGCGGAAGTGCGCGAACTTGTGGATTACGGCGCGGTGATGCCGGTGGATCCGGACGCGCCGACGTGGATTTTCGACGGCAGGTGTTTGCTGACCATTCGCACGGCGGGACGGCTGCGGGTCGGCTTCGACCTGGAGCCGCACGGCGTTGCATTGATTGTTTCGCTGCTCGAACGCATACAGGCACTCGAATCGCAACTGGGCAGCCTGCGCGCGCAACTGCCGCAGTGCCGTTAAGCAGCCGGTTAAGCCCTCACCGTACGCGGGCCGCAATTGTTATCGTGTCACCGCATCTGTGTGCGGTGACACACGTTATTTTTGTCGGCCCCTCCTGTAAACTACCGGCATGCAAATATCTGTGAGGCAGCACTCCGATCAAGCGGCGCAACAGACGGCCGCTCGAAGTGATGTTCTGGTCATTGGCGGCGGGCCTGGCGGCGCGACGGTTGCAGCGCTGCTCGCCGAACGTGGCCGCGAAGTCGTATTGATCGAAAAAGCACGGCACCCCCGTTTCCACATCGGTGAGTCGCTGCTGCCGCTCAATATGCCGCTGTTCGAGCGCCTTGGCGTGGCCGCTGAAATCAAAGAGATCGGTATGCCGAAATACGGGGCCGAATTCGTTTCACCGTGGCATCCGTCCGCGGTCACCTTCGATTTTGCCAACGCGGTCGATAAATCGTTTCCGCACGCGTATCAGGTTCGCCGCTCGGAATTCGATCACATACTGTTTCGCAATGCGGTGACGAAAGGTGCCGTTGCAGTCGAAGGCTGTCGTGCTACCGGTGTGGAGTTCAACGCTGACGGCGCCGCGGTCTCGGTGCGTCATGAAGACGGCCGCGAAGAGCGCTTGCTGACCAGGTTCGTCGTCGATGCATCGGGCCGCGATACCGTGCTTGCGAGCCAGTTCGGGATCAAGCGACGCAACCCCGATCACAACAGCGCGGCGATTTTCGGGCATTTTTCAGGGGCCACGCGTCACCCCGGCAAAGCCGAGGGCAACATCAGCCTGTTTTGGTTCGATCACGGCTGGTTCTGGTTTATCCCGTTAAATGACGGCGTGACCAGCATCGGCGCCGTCTGCTGGCCCTGCTATATGAAGTCGCGCAAGACCGATCCGGCCAGGTTTTTCCTCGAGACCATTGCGCTGTGCCCCGCGCTGGCCGAACGGCTACGCGATGCAAAACTCTGCTCGCCGGTCACGGCAACCGGCAACTACTCTTATGAAGTGAAGCGCGCTACCGGCCGCAATTACCTGCTGCTGGGCGACGCATTCACGTTTATCGACCCGGTGTTTTCGACCGGTGTGCTGTTCGCAATGCAGAGCGCATTCGCCGGCGCGGACACCGTGGCGGCCTGCCTCGAGGATCCCCGCCGGACCGCTCGCGCGCTGCGCGCATTCGACCGCTCGATGCATCATGGTCCTAAGATATTTTCCTGGTTTATTTACCGCGTTACGACGCCGACCCTGCGCGATCTGTTCATGGGCCCTGGCAACGCAAAAATTCAGGAAGCCGTGCTGTCGGTGCTCGCCGGCGACATTTTCCGGAACACGCCGCTGGGCTTGCGGTTGTTCGCATTCAAGCTTGTTTACTACGTGACAAACCTGTTCAACCCACGCCGAACGTTGAGTGCATGGAAAAAACGCAAACAAATGCTGCAAGCGTCACCCGCCGAATCGCCCGCGGCCTGATCGACACGGCGGTTGGTACCCCGCCGTTCGCCCTCGGTTACCTGAGCGCAGCTGATTTCGCACAGCATCAGATTCGCTTCAGCGACCGCTTGTTGGGCACCATTGCGTTCGGCGCCACGGCCCCTACTATCGCTGTGCCGGCTTGTCCTTATGCGTGGGTAGACATGCCGCTGCTCGCCGGCGATGCGATGTTCGAGGTCTGGACCTCCCCGCAGCCTGTGGTGCGCGATGGCGAAGATGGACTCACGGCCGCGTACAACCACGACTTATTATTCGGCCGCCTCTACCTCGAGCCTGACTGCAGGCTTGATAAGGCAAGCTGTGCGGCGTATAGCCGAATTTTCGATTTCATCGATCGTCGCGGTTACGGCCACCTGCTGCGCGCGTGGAATTATGTGCCTCAGATCAACGAGGACGAAGACGGGTTGGAGCGCTATGCGCGGTTTAACATGGGCCGGCACGATGCGTTTGTGGCAAACAAAAGAATCATCGGCACGGGCACCCCGGCAGCAAGCGCGCTCGGCAGCCGCGGCAAGCATCTGACGATTTATTTTCTGGCGGCAAAACGCGCGGGACAATTGGTCGAGAACCCGCGTCAAACCAGCGCTTTTCATTATCCGGCGCAGTACGGGCCGCGCAGTCCGACATTCGCGCGCGCAATGTTGCTGCAGGCAGCCGGTGAGCAGCAGCTATTTGTCTCGGGCACTTCAAGTATCGTCGGTCATGTCACCATGCATGCGGGCGATGCCGCTGCGCAGGCGCGGGAGACGGTGGCGAACCTGCTCACCGTGATTGCACAGGCGCAGCTCGCCGGATTCGACGCCTCAAGCCCTCATGCGCGGCTCCTGCTCAAAGCTTACCTGCGGCGTCCTGATGATCTGGCGATGGCGCAAGCGTGCCTTAAGCAAGCGTTCGGTGCGGCCACCCAGATCGTTTATCTGCAGGCAGACATCTGCCGCGCGGATCTGCTGGTGGAAGTCGAGGCCGCCTATATAAACGGATCGGCGCCGGTAATCTGACCCGAAATCACGATGCGCCTCTACCCAACAGCGCCTTTGATGGCGACCAGCCCGCGCATCAGTCGCATCCTTGGGTGGCTCCGGCTCCCCTATGAATACCTCGTGTTGTACGGCGGATTGCTGCTGTTCATAATGGCATTCTTTGCTTGGAGCGCAGTCGCGATGCTGATCTATGCGCTAGTGCCGCGCGGAGTCGGCGTGCGTTGGGGAAGACGCGGGGCGATGCTGATGTTCCGCTCGTATCTGGCGGTGCTAAAGGCGACCGGGCTCGTGAAGCTCGACTTGGGCGCGCTCGACGCCTTACGCAGCGAAGGTGCGCTGATCATCGCGCCCAATCACCCTACACTGATTGACGCAGTATTGATCGGGTCGCGCCTGCCGCGAATTGTCTGCATTATGAAAGCCGGCATTCAGGACAATCCCGTTTTGGGCGGGGCCGCGCGACTTGCCGCTTACATCCGCGATGATTTGCCTTTGAGCATGATCCGGTCTGCCACCGCCGCTCTGCGCAGCGGCAATCAACTGCTGATGTTTCCCGAGGGCACGCGCACCAAGCCTTACACGCGTTGTCAATTTAAAGGCGGCTATGCGTTGATCGCAAAAACAGCCGGCGTGCCCGTGCAAACGGTCATCATCGAAACCAATTCAATGTTTCTGGGCAAAGGTTGGCCGCTCCTCAGGAAGCCGGCGTTCCCGGTGATTTTTACTGCGCGGTTGGGACGGCGGTTCGACGTGAATGGCGACGTCAAAGCGACGGTGGCCGACATGGAGCGTTATCACTGCGACATGCTGGCAGCCGCTGGCAGCGTCCGCGCTGACTCCCGAAAACTGGCTGCGCAGGCAGCCGCGTGATCGCTGAGACCCGTTCGCATCTGCTGCTCATCCCAAGCTATAACACCGGGCCGAAACTGCTCGAGACGGTACGTGACGCCAGACGCTATTGGCAACCGGTGTGGGTCGTCATCGACGGCAGCACCGACGGCAGCACTGAGGCGTTGCTGCAGCAAGTGGCTGGAGACGCGGAAGTCAAGGTGTTCGTATTGCCGCACAATCAAGGCAAGGGCGCGGCTGTCCTGCACGGCTTGCACGAGGCGGCGGCGGCTGGTTTCACTCACGTGCTGACGATGGATGCAGACGGTCAGCATCCGGCTGCGCTGATTCCGGATTTCATGGCGCTTTCGCGCGCCAATCCCGACGCGGTCATTTTCGGCCAGCCGGTATTCGACGCCAGCGCGCCGGCGGTGCGCGTGTACGGCCGCAAGCTTTCCAACGGACTCGCGAATCTGCAAACGCTATGGCGCGGCATCGGTGACGCCTTGTTCGGCTTCCGGGTCTATCCAATCGCGCCGCTGCGCGACATCATGGCAGGCCGGCGCTGGATGCGACATTTTGATTTTGAGCCCGAAGCCGCGGTGCGACTGTGCTGGCGGGGCTTGCGGCCGCTGCGCTTAAGTGCGCCGGTCAAATATTTCAGCCCAAGCGAGGGCGGTGTATCGCATTTTAATTACCTGCGCGATAACACGCGCTTAGTCAGCATGAATTTGCGGTTGCTGCTCGAATTCATCGTGCGGCTCCCCGTGCTGCTGGCCGGCAGGGCCGGGCGCGCATTCGTCAGATCATCGCCCCGTTGATCGAGATGATCTGGCCGGAGATATAACCGGCTGCGTCGGATGCCAGATAAGCAGCGAGACCGGCCACCTCATCGGGCGTGCCGGCGCGCTTCATCGGCACCAGTCGGTTGATGATTTCTTTGCTGAAGGCGGCATTGCTCATCGGTGAAGCGATGATGCCTGGCGCGATTGCATTAACCGTGATGCCACGGCTCGCCAGTTCCAGCGCGAGCGCCTTGGTCGCGCCGTGCAGTCCCGCCTTGGCCGCCGCGTAATTGGTCTGACCGCGATTGCCGGCCACCGCGGCGACCGACGACATGTTTATGATGCGCCCCCAGCGGGTCGCCATCATCGGCAGCAGCAGCGGTTGGGTCACGTTAAAAAAACCGTTCAGCGAGACGGCGATCACGCGCGACCATTGATCGGCGCGCATGCCCGGCATCACCGCATCATCGTGGATGCCCGCGTTATTAACGACGATCTGGATGGCGCCCTCGTTCAGCAACGCCTTCAACGCAGTGGCTGTAGCCGCAGCATCGGTAACGTCGAACGCGGTGGTCTGTGCTGAACCGCCGCCGGCCTTGATTTCGTCGCTTAGCTTGCGTGCCTCGCTCACATTACCGTTTGCGTGCACGTAAACATGACAACCGTCAGTGGCGAGGCGGCGGCAAATCGCCGCGCCAAGAGTACCGCTGCCGCCCGTGACCAGTGCGCGTTTCATCATGGAGCTCCCGCTGAATGACTCATGTCGCCGCGTCGAGCACCACGGTGGCGCGACCGCTCAATAGGTCGGTCGCACCGACGCGCAGCTTGAACTCATAAATCACGCGGCCCTGATCGCCCATGAGTTGTGCGGCGTCAATTATGAGATCGCCGTCGAAAGTATCGAGGCGGCGGTGCCGGCACACGACTTCGCGCAGGCCGACCAGGAAACCCGCGCGCGGACGGCCACCGGGCATGCCGGAAAGTCCGCCGTGCAAGGCCATTGCCTGTGCTGCGTACTCGACACCGCACATCGCGGGCAACTGTCCATCGGATCGCATTGGATTGTCGACATCGCGATGCGTGCGGCTCAAGCAGCTGATGTGGGTGGCGTCCCACTGCAGGACGCTGTCCAACAAGCACATTGCGCCGGCGTGCGGAATCAGTTTCGCGATTTCGGCCTTGGTCATGATGATGGTCATGGCCGTGGCCATGGCGTCATCTCGACGCGCAAATGTTGGTCCCCGTACGCAAGCACAATGACTGCGGGCGCCGCGCGCGCCAGGGCGGCGAGCAACGGCAGGCTGCGCGCCGCGGGCACGCTCGCGCGGATGCGCTCGAGTCCGTGATCCGGCATGCGCGTCACGGTGGCCGCTGCGGCGCCATAGCTCACGTCGAGTGTCGCGAAAGCGCGGTCGGTCGATTGCCCGGTCAGCACGAGCGCCATACCGAAGCTCACGGTGATCGGGCGCACGGCGTGCAACGGTTGCGGATACGGTTGATCGTAAGTAATCAATGCGACTGGTTTGCCATCCACCGCGACTTGCGTTGCCGCATCAAGCAGGCCGGCGGCGAAACTCGCGTCATGACAGCACAGACTCGTCGACGGCGCCTGCGAGCGCGTCGCGATGCTCCAGTAGCCGGCCGGCGCGTTATGTACGGAGTTATGAAAGCGCGTCGGTGAGATGTCGCGATCGTCGGTAGCGAGCGTGGTGCAGATGTGATCGAGGTTTTCGCCATCGCCCGACGAGGACGTGAAGACGGTGGCCGTAATCGCCGCATCGCGGCCAGCGTGCACAAAAGCCTCACGTCCCGCGGCGAGCGCGAGTTTGACCGGCAGACCGGTACGGCGCCGCTCGGCGGGCGGCAGCCAGTCGCTCGCAGGCACGACGGTGGGCGTCTCGACATAAGCCGCATCGCCCGTCAGCAGCGCGCGGCTTGCCGGCCAGCCGTTAAGGCCGGGACCGAGCAAACCAATCCCCTCGACGAACACGCGCATCATGTGTCCCTGCCGAACACGAGGCTGCAATTGCTGCCGCCGAAACCGAACGAATTACTGAGCACGCGGCTGATGCGCGCTTGTTTGTTCGCGAGCAAATAATTACTGAGCAGTTGCGGATCGAGCGTGCGCGTGTGGAGTCCGCCCGGCAGCAATCCATGTTCGATTGCAAGCAGGCTGATGATCGCTTCCGTAATGCCCGCCGCGCCGAGCAAATGTCCGGTCGCGCCTTTGGTTGAACTTACGGGCGTCTCACCGAACAACGCATGCACCGCTTTATCTTCGCTCGGATCGCTCGCTTTAGTGGCCGTGCCGTGCAGATTGACATAATCAATGTCGGCAGCCGTGAGTCCCGCACTATCGAGCGCGTGTTGCATCGCGAGTTGCGCGCCCAAGCCTTCTGGATGTGGCGTCGACATATGATAGGCGTCGCAGCTCTCGCCGACGCCGAGCAACCGCATGCCGCCGCCCGCACCTGTCGATAGAATGTTTTCGAGCAGCGCGAACCCGGCGCCTTCACCGACCGAGATACCATCGCGGTCGACGTCGAACGGGCGGCACGGCGCGCGCGAGGTGAGGCCGAGCGAATGAAAACCATAAAGTGTCGTCAGGCACAGCGAATCGACGCCGCCAACCACCGCGGCATCACACACGCCCGCCGCCATCATGCGCGCTGCATGGCCAAAAACTTTGGCTGAAGAAGAACACGCCGACGACACGACAAACGCAGGGCCCGTGAGGCCGAGATAGCGTTGCACAAATTTCGCGAGCGAAAATGTATTGTGAGACTCCACGTAATGAAAATCGGCCGGCAGGGCGCCGGTCTGCGGATCGCGCCGGCGATAAGCGAGCTCGGTCTGCAATATGCCTGACGTGCTGGTGCCCATGAAAACGCCGATGCGCGCGGCACCATATTTTTCCCGAGCGGCAGCGACGGCATCGGCATAGTTATCCGCCTCGAGGCCGGCTTGTGCGAGGCGGTTATTACGACAGTCATAAGCGGCGAGGTCGGAACGCACGCGCACGGCGTCGAGTCCGGCCACCTCGCCGACCCATGTTTCGAGCGTCACGGTTTCGAAGCCGCACCGCGCCAAGCCGGTGCGGCCTTCGCTTAACGCGCGTGCGACCGCTGCTGCGCCGCTGCCGAGCGCATTGACGATTGAAAAATGGTTGATCGCGAGCGGTTGCATACTAGGCCGCGGCCGCCGCCGCAGTAAGCGCCGGGGTCAAATGGTCGCCGCAGGCAGTCGGCAGGGCGACCGATTTAAGGCCATGTGCCGCGAGATGTTCGAGCAACCGCGGCAGCACCGCGAGTACGACCGGCACGCCTTCCGTGGTCCGTGCCCGCGTGCCATCGTGCAGCACGAGCACGTCACCCGCGGCCAGGTCGCGCGTGAGGCGTTGCAGAATCTGCGGCGGGTCGCGGCGCACGGCGTCATAACCGCGCCGCGTCCACGACACGTAACGCAGGCCGCAGGCAGCGAGCACCGGATCAAGCAGCGGGCTGCGAAAGCCCGCGGGCGCGCGAAAGAACAGCGGGGGGCGGCCGCTAATGCCGCCGATAACCGTTTGCGCCGCTTCGATCTCACGGCGCAATCCACTCATCCCGAAAAATGCAAATGCATGTGGATGGCGGTAGGTATGGTTCTCTACGCTGTGCCCGCGCTGCACGATGGTTTTCACGATGTCGGGAAACGCGGCGGCTTTTTCGCCGATGCAAAAAAAGCTCGCCTTGGCGCCATAGCGGTCGAGCAGATCGAGCACTTGCGGTGTGATCCGCGGATCGGGGCCGTCGTCGAAAGTGAGACTGATTTCAGCGCGCGTCGCTGCCGCCACCGGCAAGCGCGTTATGTTCGGGCCGAGCCAACACCCGCGCGGCCACAATACAGCCAGACTCAGGACCGCATGATTTGCAGCCAGCGCAGCCAGCACCCATGGCCACCATGCCGGGCGCCCGATCAAGGTGATGAGCACCGCCGCATGCCACCACACCGATAGTCGAATGAGGAGCGCCGGCCGCCAGCGTGGCAAAGCGGTTGCCGGCGCACAATTAGAACCGGGCGTTGTGCTCATCGGTTCGCGGCCGAATAAAAGTTATCAGTCATCGGGTAACGGTCAGTGGTTTGCGCAGCATAGCGCGCGCCGATAAATTATCGCCATCAAACAGATCGCGCTCAAGCAATCGCCGCCACAAGTTCGACCACGTTGGCCAGTCGTGGCCGCCCGCCATCGACACCACATGCTTTGGGGGCAACCGCTGCGCGAGCAATTCGCTGGCCGCGACGAAGCGATCGTCCGTGCCATAGCCAAGGTGAATTTCGGGAGTTCCCGGAGTGTCGGAACGATACGCTTTTATCCACGCGAGCAACCGGCGTTCGTCGTCGTCCGCGTCGATCGCGCCCTCATTCCAGTCCGACCAGCCGCCCGCGCGCACGACTTCGGCGATGGTCCCCGTGGTCGCGAGGAACGGTGCGAGCACAATGACGCCGTCAATTTGCGCCGGATGCTCGCGCGCATAAGTGAGCGCGCCGCCGCCGCCAAGCGAAATGCCCATGAGCCAGATACGCCGGGTATTTTTCGCGAGCGCAGGTTCAATGATGTGCTGCGCGAGCTGGGCGGTAAACGCGCGCTCGAGATAAAGCCCGAGATCGGCGTCGACCGCGACGACGTCGAGCGGCAGATTACGCTCGCGGATTTCACGCACGAATCCGTGCTCGATAAAATCCTGCGCACTCGCCTTGGCGCCCGGCAACATGACGAGCAGGGCGTGTTCATCGTCGGTGGCGGGCGCGAAATCGTAAATGGCCGTCATGCTCATGCGGGCTGCACCGTCAAAGCGCGTGGCTGCGCGATCAGCACGGCGGAAAATGCGAGACTTAAAACTGCGCCGATCCCGACGGTGCTGCCGAGCGCATGCAGCAGCGGCACTTTTGAAAACGCGAGCAGGCCGAAGCCGATCAGCGTCGTCAGATTGGCGAACACCAGCGACACCAGAGTACGCTCGCGTTCCGCGTCATTGGCGGCCTGGCGTTCAAAGAAAAGCGCGTAATTCGAGCCGACTGCAACGACCAGCAGCAGGCCGACCAGGTGAAAAATCGAGAGTGGGTTGCCGCCCAGCACGAGCAGGCAGAAAGTGATGATTACCGCCGCCGCCAACGGCGTCATTACAACGAGGACGCGGCGGACAGAACGCAGGCTGATCAGCAACAGCAATAGAATCGCCACTGCGCCGAGCAGCGAATACGTGATGACCTCGTGGCGATACGTTTGGTACAGCGCATCGGATTCATGCTTGAGATCGACCAGCACACCCTCGCTGTCGGGCGCGCTTTGAACGTCGCGCGCGATCACCGTTGCATCCATCACTCCGCGCAACGGCAACATCGCCGTCCACGCGCCGGCTGCTGCCTCTGTACCATTGCGTTTGACGAGCAGCGAATCGACTTTTAACGCGAGTGCGGTGCCGTCAAGGCTCGCGCGAGTCAGCGGCGCCTGGGTGCGCGCTGCTTCAATATCACTCAGGAAAGGCTCGAATAAGCCGGCGCGAAACGGCAGTCCGCGTTGCGCTTCGCGCAAACTGTCGCGCAGAACGGCAGGATCTGGAATCGCGGCCTGCCGTGCACGTTGGGTTGCGGCAGCTGGCAGGTAGACCGCAGCCGATTCGAATCCCTCGAGGCTTCCTTGCTCGACTGACGTTTGCAGTCGCGCGGCGATTTTTTCGCTGCTGGCGAGGGCGGCGTCTGCGCTGGCGGCGTTGACCACCACCAGATGGCGCACGTCGGGTGCACCGATATCACGGCGCAATTGCTCGTCGAGCGCGCGCTCGCTGGCAGCTATTGGCGTCAGACTTGCGAGGTCATCGCTCCACAGCGCGCCACGCTGGCTGCCGAGAAAGAATAGCGCGGCGAGCGTCGCGAGTATCACCGGATAGCGCAACACGCGCGCCGAATCGGCGATCGCAGTCATCCTTGGCGCGAGACCGGTCGCTGCACGCACAGTGAATCCAGGCGGCAGCAACGCCGGCAGCACAAAACGCGTCACGAGCACCGCCGCGATCAATCCCGCAATCGAAAAAAGCCCGAGTTGCGCGAGTCCCGGAAATCCGGATAAGAGCATCGCGCCGAAACCGCAGAGCGAGGTCAGCAATCCAAGCCGCAACGTCGGCCAGATGCGCGCGAGAGAATCGGCGGGCGTCGCGTCGGGCGTTATTTGCGTAAACAGGTAAATTGCATAATCAACCGCTTCACCGATCAGCGTCACACCGAAGCCCAGCGTAATTCCATGCACACTGCCGAAACCGAGACTCACCGCTGCAATTCCCGCGAGCGCGCCGCTCGCCACCGGCAGCAGACCGAGCAGCAAGACACGCGGCGAGCGATAAAGTGCTGACAGCAACGCTGCGACGAGCGCGGTCGCAATGAGCGAAAATCGCAGCGCGTCGGCTTTGATGCGGGCGCGGCTCTGCACCGCAAACACGCCGGGGCCGCTGAAGAGCAATGCCGGCCCGCTGCTCGCCGCGGTTTCATTGACGTGTGCAAACGCGGTCCGAATGAAGGTCAGCGCGCGCTCCTGGGCGTCGATGTCGTAACCGGCGGCGCGGGTTTGCACGACGAGCAGTGCGCGGCTGCCATCGCGCGCGAACCACACGCCGTCGCGCACCTCGGGTCTGGCGACGCCTTCGAATTGCGCGATGAGCTGTAACATTTCGCCGGTCGGATCACGCGGCAAAATTTTCCCAAGCAGCGCGCCGGCGGGCGAGCCCAACAGTTGCAAGTCCTCTTCGAGTGCAATCCGCAGCGCGGCGCCGGAAAATCGCCCGGTGGTGACCGCGGGACTCAGCAGATACCGATTGCGAAACAGCAATTCGCGATCTTTGTTGAGCGTTACCTCTTCGCCGTTGTTGACCGCCGCGAACGCGTCCGGCTGTTGGCGCAGTGCGGCGGCGAAACGTTTGCTCGTTTGCGCAAGCTCGTCCGGAGCAGCACCTTCGATTGCGATCAGGATGAGCCGCGACACCACGCCGTCGCGCAACTGTTGCACGAGTATTTGTTGCACGGGCGTCGGCGTCTTAGGCAGAAACGCGGACATATCAGCGGTGAATTCGGTCCTGGCGATGATCACCGTGCAGGCGAGCACGGCGACCACCCAGGCGGCGAGCGCCCGGCGTGGTGCCGCGATTGTCACTGCGCGTGTCACTGTGTGTCTTCGGTGATTGTCATCAGCGAGCGATCGCCTTCGGTTTCGATGATCTCGATGGTTCGCACGTGGCTGCGATTGCCGCCGATGTGGATTTCCTTCACCACCGTTTGGGTTTTGGCGTCGACCGGCTGGAGGGATAAACGCCACTGCTCTTCGCTGCCCGCGAGGCTCGCGCGGTAAAAGCGATTCAAAGTTGCCAGATCGCCGGCGAGCGTCGAACGGATGCTCTCGACGAACGCCCAGATGACTGGATAGTCCTGCAGCGCGAGGGTGCGCCGCTGGCCGCGATCTTTGTATTCAATCGAAAGCTTGTCCTTATCGAGCACGAGCGTTTCGGGTTTCGGCAGCCGCGTGTACTTTTCGAGCCGCCCCGGCGCGGTGTACACGAGCGTGCCGGATGATTCGAGCGGCGCATTGAGCATCGCCATCGTTTTGCGCTCGACGAACCGGCCTTTGGCCGTTTTAACCTGCGCGAGCTCCTGCATGAGCTGGTCGATGCCCCAGGCCGTGGGCTCGGCGGCGAATAGCGCGCTCGTCGCGAACATGAGCGCCCACAGTGCGTGGCGCACGCTACGGCGACTGCCAGAAATCATAAAAGTTATACCAGTTGTACGGCGCGTCGCGGCAATGGTGCTCGAGCCGCGCGACGTAATCGCGCTGCGCTTGCTCGAGTGCGCGAAGGCGATCGGCGCGCTTCGCCGGCCACTGATCGACGAGACGCTCGAAATAAACATCATAGCGATTGCCGCCGCGATACAGACCGAACATGAGCACCATCGGACGGTGCAGCAGCGCGGCGAGCCTGAACGGGCCGCTCGGAAAACGCGCCTCTTCGCCCAAAAACGGACAGCTCAAAGTGCCCTCGCCGTGAAACGTGCGATCGCCAAGCATGCCGACGATTTCCCCGCTGTTGAGGGCGGTTTCGACTTTCAGCATCGAGTCGATTTTACCCAGTTCGATGACTTGCAACGCGAGCTTGGGATTGATTGCGGCGAGCACGGCGTTGAACTTCTTCGCGTTCTCCGCGTACATGATAAGGCTGATGCGCGCGGCAGTGTTGCGCCTGCCCAGCGCGCGGATGATTTCAAAACTGCCCATGTGCGCGCCCAGTAGAAAGCAGCCGCGGCCGTTGTGCGCCGTCTCCGCAAGCAGCGCCTCGCCGTGGACGCGCACGTCGAATCGCGCGTATTGATCGTTGAACAGGAATACGCGGTCGAGCAGTATTGCGGCAAACGTATGGCAATGCCGGAACGCATCCCGCCAACCCGGCTCATGCGGCAGCACCTTGCGCAGATATTGTTTCGAGGCCGCACGGGATGATGGCGATAAAAGCAAAAAATAAACACACAAGGGGTACAACAGCAGGCGCGCGAATGGACGGCCCAGCTTAAGCGCGATGGCCACGATTATGCGCAGCGCCAGCGCGTTGCTGCGCTCGGGGCGCGCGACCCATTCCGGTAACGTTGGGTAATTCGCCGTGACTTCTGCCGGCTTGTCGCCAGCGACTGCACCGCGAGCGTTGTTTGACAGGTCTGAATTCATACCGCCTCGCGCGTCACTGTTCCGGTCAGCACGGAGGTCGCGCCGACCGCGCAGGCGAATTTGATCGAGCCCGCCTTTAATTCGGAAAACTCGATGCTGACAGTCTCACCCGGCCTCACCGGGTGCAAAAACTTGGCGGAGACCGGCTGGCCCTGCGAGAGGTTGAGACCGAGGCTTTGTTCGATCGCGCGCAAGGTCTCGCTTAAAAGCAGCGCGCCGGGGATGATCGAATTGCCTGGAAAATGTCCGGGCGCCGTGGGGTGATCGAGAGGAAATGAACGCTCGAGCACCGCCATCAGCCGCTCGTTCCGGTGGCGGCGCACAGCGCATTCAGGGCCTCGCGCGGCAATTTCCCGGTGGCATTACGCGGCAGCGTTTCGACCAGGCGAAGAGGGCGTGGCAAAAACGCCGGATCGATGCGCTCGCGCAGCGCCTGCATGAGGGTTTCGCGCGTAAGCCCGGGCGCCACGACGAAGGCCGTCAATCGGCTGGCCGCATTGTCCTTTTCACCCGGCATAAAAAACACACCGTCGCGCACGCCGGCAATCGAGTTCAAGTGGTAGTTCAAGCTCGCGAGCGACGTGCGTTTTCCCGCAATGTTGACGAGATCGGCGGTCCGGCCATGCAATAGAAACCGGGCGTCGCCGCGCAGTTCGATTACGTCCTGCAGCATGACCTCGCATTCAACATGACCGCCCGCCACCCACGCGCCGCGGCCATCCTCGCGCAGCGTCAAGCCTGCGAACGCCTGCCACTCGGCGGTTTCAACCGTACGACGGCTGGCGACCTGGCCCGCTTCCGTGCAGCCATAAATTTCATAAAGCGGGGCCGCGAAGCATTTCTCCGCGGCGGCCGCCAGTTGCGGCGCCAGCGGTGCAGTAGCGCACACAATCAAATCGAGTGGCGGCAGCTCGCTGCTTTTGCTCACTAACGCGCGCAAGTGGATCGGCGTAGTGACGAGGCAGCGCGGGCGGGGAAGCGCGGCGAGTTCGTCGAGGACATCGGCGGGATAGAACGGCCGCCCGGCGTGCAATGCAAACCCGCCTTGCATGACCATCAGCACCGAGGTTTCCAATCCGTACATATGCTGTGCCGGCACCGTGCCGAGCACCGCCATGCCGGGATAGGCGTGTAAACCAAGACTGTCGATTTCAGCGGCGGCACTGCGCACGAGGGAGCGCCACGACTTCTCGTTCGGTAGCGGCTGGCCGGTGGAACCCGATGTAAAGACCAGGGCGGCAATTTGCGCGGCCGGGATCATAGGCGTCGGCGGCGTTACGGAAGACGTTGCAGACATGCGCGGATAAAAAACCGTTTCCAGCGCCGGATACGGTTTCGCATCATCAGTCAAACAGTACACATCGGCATAGCGACTTTTCAATTGGCCGATCAAATCGGGCGTCTGATTGGGCGGCAGCAGGCTGATCTGCCGTTTTAACAGGGCCGCACAAAAGCCGACGACGAAATGATAGCGGTCGCTGCACAGGTTAAAGATATGCCGCCTGGCGGGGAGCACTTCCGTGAGTTGAGCGACGTCGCGCAAAAACTGCTCGACCGTGATGAGCTGCCGGTCGCGGTAAGCGAACACCGCGTCCTTCGCATAGCCGCTCAACAGAGCAATGTCGGTCATGGCTTGGTCACTGTGGAATCGGCAGGGCCTCTGCGCGCGGCGTCGTCGGCGAACGCACGTATGCCGTCGGTCAGCGAAGCCTGCGGGAAATCCCGGTGGCGCGCGATGCGATACAGGTATTCGCCGCCGAACATCAGAGCGAGCAGCGGAAAATTCAGAACATTCACAAACATTGACCATTGGCGCGGGGACGCAAATACGAACAGCAGCGCTGAAACTGCCAGTTGGGCGGCGAAAAACACACACCAGGCGCCCGTCAATCGCCGTGTATAGACGCTAAGCGCCGCCGGCAATGCGCCATGCACGCGGCGCGCGAGCCGGGTGATCAACGGTTCATGGCCGGGCCGCAGTGTGCCGGCGAACAGCCACAGCAGGGATAAGTAGATCGCCGCGTGCGGCAGGCTGTACGCGGCGGAGGGTCCCCAGTGGGCCTGCCGTTCAATCGCATACAGTGCGATGCCCGCCGCGCCGAACAGAAGCCACCCGCGCATTTTGTTGCGCGCGCGGGTCGCAATCCAGCAGGCTAACGCGGCGAGCGGCAGGAATGCGAGCGCCAGGCGGATGAAGTCGTTTTGCTCGCCGGCAACGGCCGAGTAAACGAGCCATTGATATCCGGCCCCGACGAGCAGTATCAGCGCCGGCCACAGCCAGCCGCACCGGCGCTGCGGCATCTATTTACTTCGATGCTGCTGGAGATGCCTGTTCAGACTGCGTAACGAGCTGAAGATCGCGAGATTGTTCTCATCGTCGGAACGCAGATTCAGGCCGTACTTTTTTGAAATCGCGAGCGCCAGTTCGAGCACATCGATCGAATCGAGACCGAGGCCTTCGCGATACAGGCGGGCATTGGGATCGATATCGGCCGCCGCCACTTCGAGATTGAGCGTCACGACGATCATCTTTGCCAGTTCCAGTTCTTCGGCACTGGCTTCCCGGCCGTCCGGTGAGGGCGCATCCGTGCCGTGATTCGGTGCCATAGCCGCGGCGGGTTTGTACTTGACGTCGGACATCGAAGCCCCTGTTTATTTTAGGCAACGAACCCGTGAAGAAATTGCGGGCTCGATCTTTCATCATAAAACGCTTGCACGCAGCTTCTAGCGCGCTCGGAAACCAAAATAGTATAACCGTTCGCGGTTAGGGGGTGCCACTGCGCATGCCGCACTGCCCGGGTCCTGACTTCTTCGGATTGTTGGGCGTTCTTCGATGCCGGGACACCCTCAGACGTGCACGGCGCGGGCTCGCGTTCGCGTCTGTGGCCAGCCCTATCGGGTGTGAAAAAGGACGATAGAAACTAATCCAGCGTTATTGCAACGTCATTTTTTCGGAGCCAATCGCAGGTTGTTTCAAACGCAGTCGCGGCGCACATTTTAGTTTTATGTACGCTAGCGCACAGCAGTTCAGCCGCATGACGGGTATGTTTGAGCCGTCAATAATGTCCCTTAAAAACGGACACGCGACCGGATGCGCAATTTTGCGTGTGCGTGAACGGCGCAAAAGCATTTCTTGTTTCATCAAGGGTGTTAGCGCCCGCGGCACAACGGGAGTAATGAGTGATGAATATAATTCGAGCACGGACGTTGGCGGGCGCGGTGATGCTGCTTCCCGCATTTGCATTGGGTCAGGTCAACAGCACTAACCAGGGATACCTTGTCATCGGGCCCGATTTCAATGTCGTGACGGCCGTCGGTGGCACCTTATGCGTTCGTACGAGCGACTGGACGCCCGCCCGCGCCGCTGCAGCCAAGGCCTGCCAGCAATGCACGCCCGACCTGTGTCCGAAACCGGTTGCAGCCGTAGTACCGCCGCCCACAGCCGCGCCGACGCCCCCGCCGGCAGCCGCTGCACCTGCCCGCAAAGAGCCGGAAAAACTATTGCCGCAAAAAATTAATTTCTCAGCCGATGCGTTGTTCGACTTTAACAAAGCTGTTTTGAAGCCTGAAGGCAAAGCGATGCTCGACGACCTCGCGCGCACATTACAGGGTGCAAAATACGAAGTCATCATCGCGACCGGTCATGCCGATCGTTTCGGTTCAGCATCGTATAACCAGAAGCTGTCGGAACGCCGCGCCGCCGCCGTCAGGGATTATCTGGCAAACAAGGAGATCCCGTTGAACCGCATCAGCGCGACGGGCAAGGGAAAAAGTCAGCCGGTCACCAAGCCGGGCGACTGCCGCGGTCCGAAGAGTTCGAAAGTCATTGCCTGCCTGCAACCAGATCGCCGCGTTGATGTCGAAGTGACAGGCAGTAAATAAAACCGGCCATTCGATTCACGCAGTTTAGTTCAGCCCGCCGCGTGACTTCAGCAGTCTGCGGCGGTTTTTACGTGAGGGTTCAAATGCGCATGCCGATCATCGTCACAACGCGGGCTTTCGCATGAACGGGCATAAAACATTGAAGCGGGTAGGCGGGATTTTCCTGGGGCTGATCCTGATGATCGCCGTGATCCTCGCACTCTTCGACTGGAACTGGGTGCGCGAACCGATCGCGCGCAAAATCAGCACCGCGACCGGCCGCAGCTTCGCAATCAGGGGCGATCTCGACGTCAAGTTGTCGCTGCACCCGCGCATCATCGCCAACGATATCGTAATGGGCAACGCCGAGTGGGCGCAGGAGCCGAATCTGGCCGAGATCAAGCGTCTCGATTTCAGGGTTGACCTGCTGAAGCTGCTCGGCGGCGCGCTGTCGTTTCCGGAAATTGCGCTGTTCGAGCCGCGCATCGCACTCGAAGTGCGCAAGGACGATACGCCCAACTGGGTGTTCGATCAAAAAGCCAAAGACCCCGATAAGCCGGCTGAATTTCCGACCATCGGCGCGCTTACCATCGATAAAGGCAGCGCCATCTATCGCGACCCGCGGATCAATACCGATCTCGCGCTGGAAGTGAAAACGCTGGAGGACCAGGCGGATCCCGCGGGTCGGCTCGAAGTCACGGGCAAAGGCCGCTTCAAGGGGCTCGCAACCACGCTGCGAGCACGCGGCGGTGCGCTCTTGAGCTTGCGCAGCGCTGACAATCCTTACCCGATCAAGGCGAGCGCGACTTTGGGCGCGACCAAGGCGAGCATCGACGGCATGCTGCTCGACCCGCTGCATTTAAAAGGCGAGCAGCTCAACTTTACGCTCGAGGGCGGCGACCTCGCGCAACTCTACCCGATCATCGGCGTGCCGATTCCGCCAACACCCCCCTACAAGCTCGCGGGCTTCCTCGATCACAGCGGCGACGCGTGGACGTTTCGCCGCTTCAAAGGCAAGGTCGGCCAGAGCGATCTCGCCGGCGACTTCTCTGTCGACCGCGCCCGTCGCCCGCAACTCATCACGGCGAAGCTCGTATCTCAACAGTTGCGCATGCAGGATCTCGGCGGCTTCATCGGCGCCGGCAGCGACCGGCGGCCGAGCCCCACTCCGCCGCCCGGCGACCGCGTGTTGCCCGCGGAACCTTACAACCTCGAAAAATTACAGGCAGCGGATGCCGACGTGACTTTTCTCGGCGAAAAAATCATTACCGAATCGATGCCGCTTGAAAAAATGACCGCGCATCTCACTCTCACCAATGGTTTGCTCAAGTTGGCGCCGCTCGACTTCAGTATCGCGAGCGGCAATCTGGTCTCGCAAATCGAAATGGATGCACGCAAACCGCATATCGTTACGCACGCCGACGTTACCGCCAAAGGTCTCGACTTCCAGCGTTTGTTCCCCGGCGTGAAACTGGCCGCCGCGAATAGCGGCACGATCGGCGGCCGAGCGCGTCTTACCGGCAACGGTAATTCACTGGCGCAGATGCTCGGCACCGCGAATGGTGAAGCCGGGCTGATTATGGACGGCGGCACGGTCAGCGAACTCGTTCTCAGATTGTCGAATCTCGACATCGCGAATTCGCTGATGGTGTTGCTGGGTGGCGACAAGCAATTGCCGGTGCGCTGTATGGTCGGCAACTTCAAAGCGGTTAACGGTGAGTTTCAGGTTGAAACGTTCGTGCTTGACACACCCAAGGTCAACGTCACCGGCACCGGCAGTGTTAATCTTGCGAATGAGGCACTCGCTTTGCGCCTGGTATCTCAAGCAAAAGGCTTCAGCCTCGCTTCGTTGCGC
>JANXRI010000278.1 GCA_025353085.1 Betaproteobacteria bacterium | reverse complement strand
ATGTAACCGAGATGCTCGAGCACATGCGAAGCATAGATCTCGGCCACGCTCTCATCATCGAACAGGGACAGGTCGGCGCAATCGCCGACAAAGTCGACGAGCGGACCCGGGCGCACGTCGTATATCTGCCATTCCGGATGCGCGACCTGTCCGCCGATATGCAGCTTGATCGGCCCGCTGAGTTTGTCCTCGCGCCGCGGACGCGCCCAGTTCCTGATGAGTGATAACAGCACGTGAGCGCTTAGCGAATAAATGTGCCGCGGCATGGCGACGCCGGCGCCGTGGGCAACGCGCGAACCGACTTGCGATTACCCATTGTTGGCTGTCACCTCCTCAAGGTAAGGCTCGCACCGCCTGCCTTCCGGATTTGCGCGCAGGCGGTAGATGCGGTTCGCGTCAAAGCTCGCACGCAGGGCGCTGTCATGAGTAAAGAAGCGGTAGTCGACGTAGATACCGCACGAGATGATCAGATTGTGATCACCGGGCGGCACGCGCGCGGTGTTCTGCGCGAACGAAATCTTTTTGCCGTCGACAAAGGCAACGAAGAGTCGCGTCACGCGTGTGCCCTGTTCGGCCTTGAGCGCGGCACGTGCGTTCTCGGCGGGCGTATTGCCCCACCCAACTATGACGGCGCGGCCCGGCTCGGGCGCGACGCTGATGGGTACGTCCGGGTTCGCGGGCGATTCGGCGCAGCCGGCAAGCGTACCAGCTGCACAGAATGCCAAGCTGCCCAGGATATTCGTCGTCGACCTACGGTGCGGCAGAACCGCTGGTAATACCGGCATCATTTCCTCTGGCTTGCACTGTGCGCGCCGGCGCACTCGGCTACTGAGATTACACCATCGTGCGCTCGCCCTGTCATCCCGCGGGCATTCATCGCGCTCGCCCCGGCTGCATGAATCGCCGCACGCTCTTGAGTTATACTGTTTCGCTTTGGTCGATAATGAGTTCGTCCATGCAAATAACCGACGATTTACGGATCAAGGAGATCAAGGAACTGGTCCCGCCTGCGCACGTGTTGCGCGAGTTTGCGTTGTCCGACAAGGCCGCGCAGGCCACCTTCGACGCTCGCCAGGGCATTCACCGGATACTGCACGGCGCCGACGACCGGCTGCTCGTCATCATGGGGCCGTGCTCGATTCACGACGTCAAGGCGGCCAAGGAATACGCGGGCAGGCTTAAAGCGGTCAAGACGCGGCTGGTCGATGATTTGCTGATCGTGATGCGCGTGTACTTCGAAAAGCCCCGCACGACAGTCGGCTGGAAAGGGCTCATCAACGATCCCAATCTCGACGGCAGTTTCAGCATCAACCAAGGCATCCGCATTGCGCGCGAACTGCTGCTGGAATTAAACGAGATGGGCATGCCGGCGGGCTGTGAATTTCTCGACATGATTACGCCGCAGTACATCGCCGATCTCGTTTCGTGGGGCGCCATCGGCGCGCGCACGACCGAAAGCCAGATCCATCGTGAACTAGCATCCGGCCTGTCATGCCCGGTCGGGTTTAAAAACGGCACCGACGGCAATATCAAGATCGCAGTCGACGCGATTCGCGCGGCGCAGGCCCCGCATCACTTTCTGTCGGTCACCAAAGCCGGGCACTCGGCGATCGTCTCGACCGCAGGTAACGAGGACTGCCACATCATATTGCGCGGTGGCAAGGCGCCGAACTTCGACGCCGCGAGCGTCGATGCCGCGGGGAATGGGCTAGCCGACGCCGGCCTCGCGCAACGTTTGATGATTGATTTCAGCCACGCCAATTCGAGCAAGAACCCGCAGAACCAGATCGATGTCGGCGGCGACGTCGCGCGCCAGATGGCAGGCGGCGAAGACCGCATATTCGGCATCATGGTCGAGAGCCACTTAAAAGCCGGCCGCCAGGACCTGGTGCCTGGCAAGTTGCTCGTGTACGGGCAAAGCATTACCGACGGCTGCATCAGTTGGGAAGACAGCGCAAAACTGCTCGACACGCTGGCCGATGGCGTGCGCAAGCGGCGCATCAAGTTGATGGAAGCCGAACACTAGCGGTTGACGCAGTTCGGAAAAAACCGGAGCGTGCATGATGGATAACGCGAATGCGGGACGCGGACGCGAGTTGCTCGCCGTGCTCGAAGACCTCGGTGGCGGCGGCGCATTCGCGGACCAGATATTCAGCCTGGTCGGACGCTCGCAGTTTTTTGCAGAATTCAACCGCGATGATGTCAATCTGCTTGGCGGCTATATGCGCGTTTACCATGCCGAGCCTGGCCAGACGATCATCCGTGAGGGCGATATCGGCGACTACATGCTGTTGGTGATTCGCGGCGAAGTCGATATCTACAAGCAGAACCTGATGGGCGAGAAGCAGCTCATGACATCGGTGATCCAGGGCATGACGCTCGGCGAGATGTCGATGATCGATGGCGAGCCGCGCTTCGCCACCTGCGTTGCACTCAAGGAAACCACTTTCGGCGTGCTCACGCGCGACGACATGGTCAAAATCATTCTTGAGAAACCCAGTCTGGGCTCCAAAATACTCATTAAGCTCGTCACGATGCTGTCGCAACGCCTGCGCCATACGAGCGCGACGTTGTTGCAGTACATGAGCAACCCTTAGCTGTTATCGCGGTGGGCGGATGCGGTGAGAGTGCGATGCGCCGTTCGTTGGTGGTGGCTCGCCGCTGCAGTCTTTGTTGGCGGACTGGCGGCTCGGCCTGACTCTCATGCAGCCGGCATCACGGCGGTCGACGACCGCGGCGTACCGGTAACCATTGCCGCACCGGCCCACCGCATCGTTGCACTCGCGCCATCGATTACCGAGCTCGTCTTTGCAGCGGGTGCCGGCGCGAATCTGATCGGGGTACCGCGGTTTAGCGATTTTCCGGCCGCCGCCAAGTCGATTGCGCAAATCGGCGACGCATCCCGGATCGACCTTGAACGCGTGCTGAGTCTCAGGCCAGACCTGATCGTCGCGTGGAAAACCGGCAACCACGCTGCCGATTTTGAACGGCTCGAGCAGCTTGGTTTTGCGGTTTTCGTAGCTGAACCGGCAACACTCTCGGCAATTCCACGCCTCCTGCGCGCGATTGGAGCTCTCGCGGGCAAAGACGCCGCGGCGGAAAAGTCGGCGCTTGAATTCCA
Source organism: Betaproteobacteria bacterium (assembly GCA_025353085.1). Classification (GTDB taxonomy): domain Bacteria; phylum Pseudomonadota; class Gammaproteobacteria; order Burkholderiales; family SG8-41; genus PALSA-1004. Next base: position 2,323 of record JANXRI010000278.1, on the reverse strand, counting down.
ACGCGGCATCGCGGCGCTCACGGCGCAATACAGCAAGCGCGCGCCGGTGCGGGTGTTTTACGAGATATGGCACGAGCCAATGATGACCGTCAACGGCCAGCATCTGATCAGCGATGTCCTCACCCTGTGCGGGGGCCGGAACGTCTTTGGTTCGGCGCCCGTGCTGACGCCGATCGTTTCGCTCGAGAGCGTGATGGCAGCGCAACCGCGCGTAGTATTGGGCGGCAGTTCGGCCACGACACCTGAAGCGTTTGTCGCGCCGTGGCTGCGCGACGAGCGCTATGCGGGGCTGCGCAATGTGCGGGCACTGTATGTCGATCCCGATTACATTCAACGCCAGACGCCGCGGGTTCTGCAAGGCGCGCGTACCGTGTGTGAGCATCTCGAGACGGTGCGCTCCGGGCGGCCAAACCGCTGAACCACGCTGAAAGTTGGCACGCGATGCCGCGAGACGCGTCAGGCCCGGTTCTTCCCCTGTTGCCAGTACACGTCGTCGCCGCCTGCATGACGATTCAACGTGCGCGAGAGCACGAACAAAAGATCGGACAAGCGGTTCAGATATTGCAATAGCGGCGGCGCGACCCGCTCCGATTTCGTGAGCGCGACGACCGCCCGCTCGGCGCGCCGGCACACCGTGCGCGCGACATGCGCAAGACTTGCGGCGCGCGAGCCGCCCGGCAAGATGAAATCCTTGAGCGGCGGCAGGCCGGCATTGAAAGCATCGAGCGCTTCCTCCAGCCGCTTGCTGTGCGCCTCGCTCATGATGGTATGGCCGGGCACGCTCAGTTCGCCGCCGAGATCGAACAGATCGTGCTGCACGCCGTCAAGACACGCGCGAATCGCAGCCGGCAGCTCCTCGCACAACAGAACGCCGATTACGCTATTGAGTTCGTCGACTCCGCCGATCGCCTCGATACGCGGCGCGTCTTTCGCAACCCGCGAGCCATCGGCAAGTCCGGTGGTGCCGGCATCGCCGGTGCGCGTGTAAATTCGGGTAAGGCGGTTAGCCATGGCGGGCAAGATTAAGTGAAATGAAAGCGCCGTGCAACCGCGCGTATCTGTCAGGCGGCGGTGGGCTGTGCGCCGAGGCGCGCGAGTAATGCTTCAAGTGCCAGCGGGTCAGTGGGAAACAGGTTCTCGAAACCGATTTTGCGTGTGAAGCCGGTTTGCTCCATGACATTTAAAACCTGCTGCTTGGCGCCGCTGAACGCCAGCGTGATGCCGTTGGCCTTGAGGCGATCGACGAGGTTGGCGAGCAATTCGACGCCGGACGCGTCGATCATGTTGATCGCGCCCGCGGCCACGAGAATGTACTTGAGGCGCGGATTCGACCGCTCGAGTTGCACGATGGCGTCTTCAAAATAAGACACGTTAACGAATAGCAAAGAGCCATCGAAGCGCATCGCCCCCAGCTCCGGATGCAGAGCCGGCAACCGGAGTCTTTGCGCATCGCGCAGCGTGCCGTCGACATGCAGCCCGAGGATGGCGACACGCGGCCGCATGATGCGATAGAGGAGCAGCGCCAGCGAAAGCAGGATGCCGGTCAGGATGCCGATCTGGATATTGGGCGCGAACAAGAGCGTAGTGATGAAAGTGGCGATAGCGGCGACTCCATCGTCCCGGCCGGCACGCCACGCTCTGCGCATGCTCGCATAATCGACCAGGCTCGCGATCGCCACCATGATAATCGCGGCGAGCACGGGTTTTGGCAGGTGATACAGGAGAGGCGTAAAGAAGACCAGCGTCGCGAGCACCACGGACGCCGCCACCAGCGCGGCCATTCCGCTGCGCGCGCCGGCGGCGAGGTTGACTGCGCTCCGCGAGAACGATCCGCTGACCGGAATCGCATGGCTGAACGCAGCCGCAATTTTGGCGAGACCTTGGCCGATCAGCTCCTGATTTTCGTCCCATGCAGTGCGGGTTTTAAGCGCGATTATTTTGCAGCTCGACATCGCTTCCAGGAAACTGATCAGGGCGATCAGAAAAGCGCCCGAGAGGAGCGCGCGTACCGCCGGCCAGTCGGATTGCGGCACGCCGAGCGTCGGCATGCCGCGGGGGATTTCACCGACGACACTGCCGCCAAGACGCGCATAGCCGAGTGCATAGCTCGCGACGGTCAGGGTGACGACGGTGAGCAGGACGCCCGGCAGTCGAGGCGCGAATTTTTTGAATGCGACCAGCATAAGGATCGCCGTCACGCCGAATCCGCACGACAGCGCGTGCAAGGTATCGAGGTCGCTGATCGTCGTCCAGATATCGAGCAGAAAATGACTGGATTGCGCAAGCTGCATGCCGAGGAGCGTCGGCAATTGCGATAACCCGA
>JANXRI010000260.1 GCA_025353085.1 Betaproteobacteria bacterium | reverse complement strand
GCCCCTGCGCGGCGGGCCGCGCCACCGACATCCAGGCGACTTTGCCACGCGCTGCACCGATAATCGGCAGCACCCCTTGGGTGAGCGCCAGCAGCAACGCGAGAATCAATGCGAATTGGCCAATTTCAGGGACCATGGTCTGATCTTTATTTTGTGACGACGCTTTTTTGCGCTTTTTGCGCTTGCTCGATTGCATGTTTCGCATCGGGCGGCATGTAATTTTCGTCGTGCTTCGCGAGCACTTCAGTCGCCTGGAATTCACCACCTGGCGAGAGCTTCCCCTGGGCAACGACGCCCTTACCTTCCTTGAACAGGTCAGGCAGGATGCCGGTATAGGTTACCGGTATTGTTTGGGCGGTGTCCGTCACGCGGAAACGCACCGTGAGGCCGTCATTCTCCCGTTTGACGCTGCCAGTCTCGACCATACCGCCGATCCGGAACGCCTTCCCGTGCGGCGCTTCGTTGGCAAGCACCTGGGTGGGGCTAAAGAAAAAAACGAGATTACTCTGGAATGCGTTTAAAACCAGCGCCGCGGCGATGCCGAGCGCGGCGAGACCGGCGGTAATGACCGCTATGCGTTTATGTCTGGGCTTCATCAATTAGGGCGATCTTTCGGTCCGTCGACGCAAACTATTTCTGATTACGATCGCGCGTCACCGGCGCCACGACTATCCGGGTGCCGAATCAATCGCACATTTTACCGGATTCGCTTCGACGGTAGGCAACAGATGAGCAGAGGTTCACATGACTCGAGCAATGCGCCGAACCTGCGTTTGCACCGGCAACGCCGTAGTTATTCCGCCTTAAGTTGCCAACGCGGTTTCCCAAACGCGATTGGCTGCGGGTTCGGAGTGCAATAAAAAAAGCGCACCTGCGTGCGCCTTTTTTTAGCGGATGCAATGATCCGGGCTATTTTTTTGCTGGTGCAGCTACTGCCGGTGCGGGCGCTGCCGCCACCGCGATTTGCGTCGGCTTCACGGTGACGCCCTTCGCTTTCTGTGCCTTGATGTAACGATCGGCGGTCCGGTCCTGCGATTTGGTCAGCAGTTCACCGTCTTTTTTTGCTGCATCGGCCGCCCTGGCCTTGGCTTCGCCGGCTTTGGCTTTCTGTTCATCGGTTAATTGCGGCGCCGGCAATTTTGCATAAACGGCCCCGGTAGTGACCGCGCACAGCATCGCTATCATCATCGCTTTATTGAATTTCATAATGCCCCTTTGATCACTAAGCTTTAAGGCCGTCGGCGACCTGCGCGCGAACGGCGTCCGGCGCATCGTCGGCAAAATGCTGGCGCGCGTGCCCGGCTTTCACCTGATCGTACCAAAGCTGGTGGTGCTCCTTCGCCCACGTCTCATCCACATACCCGGTGCGCATCCCTTCATACGCACCGCGCTGGCCGACCGTGCCGAGATAGATATGGAAGCTCGCGGCAAAAATCATGACCAGCGCGCTTATCACGTGAACGATGTTCGCCGATTGCATGATCTGGCGTCCCTGATCGAAGTTCGGGAATAGCATGACAGCACCTGACAGGCATAGCACCACGCCCAGCGCGCACACCATGAACCAGAAAAGGGCCTTCTCGCCCATGTTGAAGCGGCCGGACGGTGTCTCGTGTCCGCTTTTGGAAAACATGCCGCCGAAGGTAAGCAGCCATTTCAAATCGCCTGGCCCGGGTAAATTATCGCGCACGAACAACACGATCATCACCGGCAACATGAAGAAGAACACCGGCGCGACAAAGTTGTGCAGGTTCTTCGCGAACATGGCAAGCCACGAAAAAAGCGTATAGCCGATGATGGGCAACAGCATGTATTTGCCGAACGAGAGGATCAGGCCGGTAACAGCAAGTATGCAAACGCTGATCGCGACCGTCCAGTGCGTGAGTCGCTCGGCATCTGAGAACCGCTTGATGAGCTTGCCGGTGCCGGCTTCATGCACGCCAATAGGGCCGCGCCATTGATAGAACGCAAACAAGGCCAACAGCGCCGCCGCAATGAGCAGGCCACCGGCCAGCGACATCGGCGGACGCACTTCGCGCCATGATTGTCCGGACGGCTGCATCAACACATTGGTTTCAACGCCACGCACCTGAGTCGTCTGCTTGACGCCCCCACGCACGTCGCGCCACATCGGCGCATTATTGCCCGGCTGAGTCTGTTGACGTTGCGCCTGCTCCTGCGCCCTGCCCGCATCTGCTGCATGCACTATCGGGGAAAAAACCAAAGCGACCAGAATTCCCACCACTGGCATCAGGCGTTCACATAAAAACGGCCGGCTCATGAAGGCATCCTCTAGTTGGCGCTCGTAGCCGCGCGTGAGTACTCGTCCTGCCCCTGGCTGCGCGCTTTGAGTGCTTTTTCCCATTCGACGCGCTCACCTTTGAACTGGGCGTTGCTCCACGGTTGGCTGTCGAGCTTGCCTTGATATTCGCCTTGTTTGTACAGCACGGGTTTATCTGTGCAGCCTGCGATGAACAAAAATACAATGCTGACGCCACCGGCCGTGATCAGTTTTTTGGCTGTCATGACTTCGCTCCCGGCGGTGTCGCCGGCTTGGCGTCGGGTTTGCCGTATGCCGTGCCCCAGCCCCACACTTCGGACCCTTTCCCGCGTTTCATCACGCGGTTGCGGTAGATATCTGAAATGACATCGGCATCGCCTCCCAGCAGCGCCTTGGTCGAGCACATTTCGGCGCACGCCGGTAACTTGCCTTCTGCCAGCCGGTTACGGCCGTATTTCTTGTATTCGGCTTCCGAATTGTCCGCCTCGGGGCCGCCAGCGCAAAACGTGCACTTGTCCATTTTGCCGCGCAAGCCGAATGCGCCGTCTTGCGGAAATTGCGGCGCGCCGAACGGGCACGCATAAAAACAATACCCGCATCCGATGCAGAGATCTTTGTCATGCAGCACGATGCCTTCGGAAGTTTGGTAAAAACAATCCACCGGGCACACCGCCATGCAGGGCGCATCGGAACAATGCATGCACGCGACGGAAATCGACTTTTCGCCTGGCACGCCGTCATTCAATGTGACCACGCGCCGGCGGTTCACGCCCCACGGTATATCGTGCTCGCTTTTGCACGCCGTCACGCAGCCATTGCACTCGATACACCGCTCGGCGTCACATAAAAATTTCATTCTTGCCATGTCGCGCTCCTCCGGCTTTCGGTTTTAGTTATGCCGCTTTGCTGATCTGACACAGCGTGGTTTTGGTTTCCTGCATCATCGTGACGCGGTCGTAACCGTAGGTCGTCGCGGTATTGACCGCCTCCCCGCGCACGATAGGCGCGGCACCCTCGGGATATTTATCGAGCAGGTCGCGGCCCTGATACCAGCCGGCAAAATGGAATGGCAGGAAAACGGTACCGGCGCCCACCCGTTCGGTTACCTGCGTCTTGACCTTCAGCCGCGCCTTGGTCGGCGTCTCCACCCACACGTACTGGTCGTTCTTCAGACCCCGGTCGTTGGCGTCCTTGGGGTTGATCTCCACAAACATCTCCTGCTGCAGCTCGGCCAGCCAGGGATTAGAGCGTGTCTCGTCGCCGCCGCCCTCGTATTCGACCAGCCGGCCCGAAGTCATGATCAGCGGATATTGCCTGGACGCATCCTTGTTGGCCTGCTGCACCGTCTTAAACAGCGTCGGCATGCGCCACAGCACCTTGACGTCGTCGTGCGTGGGGTACTTGTCGATGAGGTCGGCACGCGGGCTGAACAGCGGTTCGCGATGCAACGGCACCGCATCCGGAAAATTCCACACCACCGCGCGCGCCTTGGCATTACCCCACGGATGACAGCTGTGATTCTTCATCACGATACGCTGGATGCCGCCGGAAAGATCGGTCTTCCAGTTCTTGCCTTCAGCCGCCACCTTCTCAGCGTCGGTCAGTTCGTCCCACCAGCCGAGTTTTTTCAGAAGGACGTGATCAAACTCCGGATAACCCGTATTAAGATCGGCGCCTTTCGAATGCGAGCCGTCTTCCGCGAGCAGACTGACGCCGTCGCGTTCGACGCCAAAATTGGCGCGAAAATTACCACCGCCGTCCATTATGTTCAACGACGTGTTGTAGAGCACCGGCGAGCCAGGGTGCTTGAGATCGGGCGTGCCATAACAGGGCCACGGCAGGCCGAAGTAATCGCCGTCGAGCACGTAACCGGTCTTCGCATCCTTGCCGCCCTTCGCTCGCAGCGTCTTCACATCGAACACGTGCATGTTGCGCATATGCGCCTGTAACCGTTCCGGCGACTGCCCGGTGTAACCGATGGTCCAGCAACTGCGGTTGATTTCGCGCGTCAGGTCTTCGACGTCGGGCTCCTCCATGCCGCCCTTGCCCTTGACGAGCTTGATCTTGCTCGTGCCGTCGGCCTGCTTGCCGATGAGTTGGTCCGCGTAACCGAACTTCTGCGCAAGCTGGTACATGATCATGTGATCGGTGCGCGATTCGAACATCGGCTCGATGACTTTTTCACGCCACTGGATCGATCGGTTGGACGCGGTAACCGACCCCGCGCATTCGAGCTGGGTGGCGGCCGGCAGCAGATAAGCGCCGTCCTTGCGCGCCATCGCCATCATCGCTGCCGAGGCCGACGGATACGGATCGATCACCACCAGCAGATCGAGCTTTTTCATCGCCTCGATCATCTCCACGCCGCGCGTCTGGCTGTTCGGCGCATGCCCCCAATAAACCACCGCGCGCAAATTCGAATCCTGGTCGAGATTCTCGTTTTTCTCGAGCACGGCGTCGATCCAGCGCGACACCGTGATGCCCGGTTTTTCCATCATCGCCTGGGAGGCAAACTGCTTCTTGATCCACTCGTAATCGACCCCGTATGCCGCGGCGAAATGCTTCCATGCGCCGGCGGCCAGCCCGTAATAACCCGGCAGCGAGTCGGGATTCGGCCCGACGTCCGTTGCGCCCTGCACGTTGTCGTGGCCGCGATAGATATTGCAACCGCCGCCCGCTACGCCGACATTGCCGAGTGCCAATTGCAAAATGCAGCTCGCGCGCACGATCGCATTACCGTTGGTGTGCTGGGTCTGGCCCATCGCCCATACGATGGTGCTGGGCCGGTTCTTGGCCATCGACTCCGCGACGTCAAGCACCTCGGCTTCCTTCATGCCGGTGACTTCTTCCACCTTGTCAGGCGTCCACTTCATGACTTCTTCGCGCACCTTGTCCATGCCATACACGCGGTCATGGATGTATTGCTTATCTTCCCAGCCGTTCTTGAAGATGTGGTACAGCATGCCCCACAGGAACGCGACGTCCGCGCCGGACCTGATGCGGTAGTACTTGTCGGCCTTCGCTGCGGTGCGCGTGAACCGCGGATCGACGCAGATTACCTGCGCGCCGTTTTCCTTCGCGTGCAGCGTATGCAACATAGAGACCGGGTGCGCTTCGGCCGCATTGCTGCCAAAAAACAGTATGCATTTGGAGTTTTGCTCGTCGTTGTACGAGTTGGTCATCGCGCCATAGCCCCAGGTGTTCGCGACACCGGCAACCGTCGTCGAATGGCAAATTCGCGCCTGATGATCCATGTTGTTGGTGCCGAAAAACGACACGAACTTGCGCAGAAAAGCCGACTGCTCGTTGTTGTGCTTCGACGACCCGATCCAGAATGTCGCGTCCGGCCCGCTTTCTTTCTTGATGGCGAGCAGTTTGTCGCTGACCTCTTTCAGAGCATCGTCCCAGCTCAGGCG
>JANXRI010000246.1 GCA_025353085.1 Betaproteobacteria bacterium | reverse complement strand
GGCATGGACGCGCATAGCGCGGATACGTAAGGGTGCAGGCCGGCGACGGCAACTCTCAACGGTCTAGCCATCGACGTATCTAAAAATTATAAATGTTGGATTGCAAGACCCGGCCCGTTGGTTCGGTCCATTGCATCAAAGCGGTTGTTTTGAAGTTCACGCGCTTCGCGCGAACCCAGTGGCAGGCCGGGCGTTGGTTGCGTTCGAGTTAGATTGATCGCGTGTTACATGGCTAGACCTGACCCCTAAGTTTCTTTTTCTAAATTTCTTTTTGACCTCTAAGTTTCTTTTGCTGTCCTGCTAACATAGGATCGTCCATCTGCCGGAGTTTCCATATGTCAGACCTTCCGAAAATCATGCGCATTGCCGAAGAAGAGCCGCATTGATGACAACCCACACCCGCATCGCACTGCTCGGCGATATCAATTTGCTGGGCGTTGAAGACCCCGCTGTCCCTTTTCGCCAAGTCGCACCGGCACTAAACGCCACCGACGCCGTATTCGCCAATCTCGAATGTTGCTTGTTCGATCCCTCTGAAAAACGCGAGATGATGCGCGACGATCAATCGGGCTTCGAGGGTATTTACGCACCACCCACAACGGGTGACGCATTGCGGCTCGCGGGCGTACACGTGATCGGCAACGCCAATAATCAGAACTATGGCGCAGAAGCGATAATTGCCTCTAACCGCCATCTCGACGCATTGGGAATTGCGCACGCCGGTACCGGTGTGAACAAAAGCACTGCACGCGCGCCGGTGATTATCGCCCGCAACGGATTGAAAGTCGGCTTCATCCAGCGCACTTCGCAATACTGGCCCAACAACCATGAAGCGGGCGAACGCTCAGCGGGTGTTGCAGTGATAAAAGCCTACACCGCTTACCAGCCGCCGTACTACAAAGACAACAAAATCCCTCCCAATCGTCCTGGCGCGCCAGCGAAGGTGATCACCTGGACCGACCCGGACTATCTCGCCGAACTCAAAGCCGATGTTGCCACGCTCAAGCGCCAGTGCGACATTGTCATCTCTTCGCATCACTGGGGTTACGCCGAAGAAGTGTTGCAGTATCAACGCGAGCTCGCCCACGCAGCCGTCGACGCGGGTGCAGACATCATAATGGGCCACGGCCCGCACTTCCCGCTGGCCATCGAGTTTTACAACGCGAAACCCATCTACTACGGTCTCGGCATGTTCCACTTCCTGCGCAGTAATAAAAGAGTGCATCGCGGGTGGGCCGGCATGGCCGCGCATCTCTCGTTTGAAAACAAAACGCTGAAAGAGGCGGCGTTTTCGATCGTGCGGCAGAACGAAGCGGGTGAAGTGCTGCTAGCCCCCGCGCAAGATGAAGCTGACGCGATTGCGCGCGTGGAAAAACTATCGCAAATGTTCGGAACGAAAATCCGGATGGATGGCGCACGAGTGATTGTCACGGACGCACGAGCGTGAAGGTCAACAGCCTCGCCGCAAGGGCGCCATCCCTCATCCCTGAGTCTTTTCCCGGAGGGAGAAGGGCGGTTCGAGATTCCTCTCTCTCTGTGGGAGAGAAATCAGGAGAGAGGGTTAGACGCAAAGAACAACGCGCAAAGAACTTCAAAACCGGTTTCTTCTTCTTCTTTGCATTACCTTTTCGCCTTTGCGCCTTTGCGGTGATATTTTTGCAGCCAGCCATCGTCCCCGCCCAACCCGTCACACCCTACCCCGTCAAATCCATCCGCCTCGTGGTCGGTTTTCCACCCGGCGGCGGCAACGACGCAATGGCGCGTCTGTTCGGCCAGCGCTACGCTGAACGCTTTGGACAATCGGTCGTCATCGACAATCGACCCGGCGCAGGGGGAAATCTTGCGGCGGAGATGGTCGCCAAATCCACAGCGGATGGCTACACGCTGTTGATGATCTCCAGCAGCCACCCGATTCAAGGTCTGCTCAAGAAACATCTGTCGTACGATCCTATTGGCGACTTCAGCGGCGTGGCGCAACTCGTGCATTACCGTTCCGTTCTGGTCACGCACCCGTCGGTGGCTGCTGCGACGGTACGCGAACTCGTCGCGCTGGCGAAAGCAAAACCCGGCCAGATCAATTTTGTGTCGCCTGGCGCGGGTACCGGCGCGCATCTCGCCGGGGAGTTGTTCCGCTACATGACGGGAGTGAACATTGTGCATATCCCCTATAAAGGCACCGGGCAAGCCATCACTGATCTCATGGGCGGACGCGTGCAGATGATGTTCACCCCTACACTCGCCGTCGCGCAACACGTGCAGGCAGGCCGCCTGCGTGCGCTCGGCGTCACCAGCGCCACACGCTCGCGCGTGATGACGGATTTGCCGACGCTCGCCGAGGCCGGTGTGACGGGCTACGAATTCGGCGCGTGGTACGGCATCCTCGGCCCTGCACGCCTGCCGGACGTCATCATCAACCGTCTGCACGCCGAATCGCAACGCGCGCTGCAAACGCCGGAGATCAAGGATCGTTTGAATGCCGAAGACCTCGACCCTGCCAATGCCACGCCGGCGCAGTTCGATGACATCCGCAAAGGCGAACTCGCCAAGTGGAGCAAAATCGTGAATCAGCTTGGGTTAAAGTTCGATTAGAAACATCGATCTGAACCTTGCTCATGATTTTTCTTTCGTTGATTGAATAATTCGTTCGTTACGCCAGATCGAATGACAAAACTTCCGCGCCCTTGGCGTCACTCAGCACAATGTTCCTTTCATTGGCGATCCGCGCGCCATCACCACTAGCAAGCAGCTGGCCGTTGACGGTCACTGTACCGCGCGCCACGTGCACATAGGCTTTGCGTCCCGCCGCCAGCGGATGCGCCGCCTTGTCCTCGCCATCAAGCAGCGCCGCGTACACCCGGGCGTTCTGGTGAATCGTTACTGAGCCATCATGCCCGTCGGGTGACGCAATCAGGCGTAACTGCCCACGCTTCTCATCGTCGGTGAAATGCTTTTCCTCGTAACCGGGGTCGATTCCGCAGCCGACACCGGCGTTGTCACCCTCATCCAGCGTTTTGGCTCGGCCGCCAGCTTGAACATCCATCTGCATTGGCTGGTGCTCGATGGGGTTTATCGGCGCACCGAGGGCGAACCGGATTTCCAGGCAGCGCGCACCGCCAGTCGCGATGAATTAGTAAAATCAAAGGCGAAAATCAAGGGGGATCGAGAGGAATCAAAGGAAATCAGAAGGGCCATTCTGAGCCCCTTTAATCTGCGGATCGTGACCGGCGATTCCGGGCCAGGCCCAAAATCGGTCACGATCAAACGGAATTGCCGGTCACCATCAAACTGAATCGTCGGTCACCTTCGCCTGAAAATCGCGGTCCCGATGGTCCGGGATACGCAATAATCTCGCACCTCAAATTGACGATCACAAATTGGCGCCACAAGTTGGCGGGGAGACGCTAATCGATCTGTCTCGCGATAGCAGGCCAGTGGCAATCCTCCACGTTGTTGCGCATGCTATGATGCTTGACCTGACCCCGTTATTTCTTTCGCGGGCTTAGTATCATCTGGCTCGGCGTAATCTGGCAGCGGCGCGAAGCGGAATGGTCGGCGCGCATGCGCGGATATCTGCCGAAGGCGCTGAGGGAGTTGGTTGAGGCAAGAGAGTAAAGGATGTTGCGTTGCTACACCCCATTTATTCGTATATATACGAGTAACAGGGTGCAGACGGAGTTTTTTCAATATCGG
>JANXRI010000206.1 GCA_025353085.1 Betaproteobacteria bacterium | reverse complement strand
CTCATGCCGAGGAATGCAACCGTGAAAAAGCTCATCACGCGCCCGCGTTTTTCGTCAGCGACGATGGTCTGCAAAATCATGCTCGTGCCCATGCCGACCAGGATAATGCCGAAGCCCGTCAACATGATTGCAGTCAGTGACAGCCACAACAGCGTCGATTCGCCGAACACCATGAGACTCAACCCGGTCAAAAGAGCGCCGAACACGATATGGCGAGCGAGCCCGCGTACATCTTTGCGTGACGCCAGATAAATGAGCCCGCTTGAGCCGCCGAGGCCGGCGGCGCCGATCAAAAAGCCCAGCATGCGCGCGTCGCCCTGAAAAACTTCAGCCGCAAAAATCGGCATCAGCGCCTGGTACGGCGTCGCCATGAAGCTGATCAGCGCAACGATGGGCAACAAGAGCCTTATCGGCAGCAGGCTCGCCGCATAGACCGCGCCGTCCTTGAGCCCGCGCAGCATCGGCGCATGCGCGGCCTTGATCGCACGGACATCGATTTGCATCAGCGCAACGATCACGATGACCGCGATTTTGCTGAGGCCATTGGCGAAGAAACAAAACGCTTCGCTCGACACCGCAATCAACAGGCCGGCGAGGCTCGGACCTATCATGCGGCCCGCGTTTTGGACGAAACCATTCATTGCGATGGCACCGGGTAAATCGCTTTTTGACGTCACGAGTTCCGTCACGAATGATTGACGCACAGGGGTGTCAGTCGCCATGACGATGCCGAGCAGCACGGCCATCACGAGGATATGCCACACTTCTATCAGATTCATATACGTAAGCGCCGCGAGCGCCATCGCTTGCACGAGCGCCAGCGCCTGCGTTGCGATCAGAAGCTTGCGGCGGTCGAATCGATCCGCCCACAGGCCGCCCAGCGGCGCGAAAATCAAAATGGGGATCTGGCTTGCAAACGCAGTCAGGCCCAGCAAAAAAGCCGAGCCGGTGAGGCGATAGACCAGCCAGCTCATGGCGACCTGTTGAATCCAGGTGCCAAGCAGCGACAGCGATTGACCGAAAAAATACAGCCGGAAATTACGGTAGCGGAACGCGCGAAGCGCGTGAATCATCCTAAGGACCCAAGCGTTCGAGCTGAGCGCGCAGTTTGGCGACGGTAGTTTCGAATTGCACCAGACGCTGACGCTCCTGGTCGACCACGGTGGCCGGCGCACGTTCGACAAAATTTGCATTGTTGAGCTTGCCGGCAGTTTTGGCGATTTCGCCAATGATGCGTTCGATTTCCTTGCTGAGCCGCGCGCGCTCGGCGTCTGCATCGACTTCAATTTTCAGCATCAGCTTGTAGTCGTCTACGATCGAAACCGGCGCGTCAGCCTGCGGCAGGTCGTCGACAATCGTGACCTCCGACAATCGGGCGAGCGGCATAAGATAGGGCGCGAGGGCGCCCAGCGTCGCGCGGTCGCCTTGCGCAAACAGCGGCACTTTTTGCTGGGGACCGAGGTTCATTTCGCTGCGCAACGTGCGGCACGCATTGGTCAATTGCTTTAGCAACGCGACATGCTGCTCGGCTTTTTCGTCGATGCGGCCGGCAGCTGGTTCGGGATACGGCTGCAGCATGATGCTCGCGCCGGTTTTGCCCGCGAGCGGTGCCACTTTCTGCCACAGCTCTTCGGTGATAAACGGAATGATCGGATGGGCGAGCCTCAGAGTCGCTTCGAGCACGCGCACCAGCGTGCGGCGCGTTGCGCGTTGTTGCGCCTCGTTGCCCCCGGCGATCTGCGCTTTGGCGATCTCCACATACCAGTCGCAATACTCTTCCCATACGAATTCGTAAATTGCGCGCGCCGCATTGTCAAACCGATAGTCGCTGAATCCTTTGGCAACTTCCGCTTCGGCGCGCTGCAGGCGGCTCACAATCCAGCGGTCGGCCGGCGAGTATTCGAGCGCCAGTGAATCGTCCAGCCCGACATCCTTGCCATCGCAATTCATGAGCACGAAGCGCGTGGCATTCCACAGCTTGTTGCAAAAGTTGCGGTAGCCGTCGCAGCGGCCCAGATCGAAGTTGAGCGTGCGGGCAAATGTCGCGAGGGACGCAAACGTAAATCGCAACGCATCGACGCCGAACGAGGGAATGCCGTCTGGATAGTTTTTGCGCAAGTACTTTTCGATCTTTGATTTGTGTTCCGCCCGTAACAGGCCAACGGTCGATTTCTCGAGCAGCGCGTCGAGCGTGATGCCGTCGATCAAATCAAGCGGATCGAGCGTGTTGCCTTTGGACTTTGACATCTTCTGGCCATCGGCATCACGCACCAGCGCATTGATGTAGACATGCCGGAACGGCACCTTGCCGGTAAAGTAAAGAGTCAGCATGATCATACGTGCGACCCAGAAGAAAATGATGTCAAAGCCCGTGACGAGTACTGATGAGGGCAGAAATACATCGAGGTCTTCGGTCTTATCCGGCCAGCCGAGCGAAGTGAAGGGCACCAGCGCTGACGAAAACCAGGTGTCCAGTACGTCATCGTCACGCTTCAATTCGCCGCGATAGCCTTTTGCCGCGGCCTGGCCGCGCGCTTCATCCTCAGTGCGCGCGACGTAAATATTGCCGGCGTCGTCATACCAGGCTGGAATCTGATGGCCCCACCACAACTGGCGCGAAATGCACCAGTCCTGGATATTTTCGAGCCACTGGTTATACGTCGTGGCCCAATGCTCGGGAAAAAATTTGACCGAGCCGACGGCGACCGCATTGAGGCCGGCCTTGGCGAGCCCGTCCATCTTCACGTACCACTGGTCGGTGAGCATGGGCTCGACGATGACGCCGGTGCGGCCCGAGCGCGGCACGCGTAATTTGTAGGGCTTTTCGGAGACCAGCAATCCCTGCGAGGTCAAGTCGGTGAGCACGCGCTGGCGAGCGTCGAAACGATCAAGGCCGCGGTAAGGTTCGGGCGCATTGTCATTAAGCTTGGCGCTCAGCGTCAGGATATTGATCGGTTCGAGCTGGTGGCGTTGGCCCACTTGATAGTCATTGAAATCGTGCGCCGGCGTGATTTTGACGCAACCGGTGCCGAATTCGCGGTCGACATAGCTGTCGGCGATCACCGGTATCGTGCGCGCTTTTCCGTTCACCTCACTCAGCGGCAGTTGAACTCGCTTGCCGATCAGATGCTGATAGCGCCAGTCATCAGGGTTCACGGCAACAGCGGCATCCCCTAATAGCGTTTCCGGCCGCGTGGTCGCGACGACCAGCGCGCCGCTGCCATCCGCGAGCGGGTATTTGATTTCCCAGATTTTGCCGTCTTCTTCTTCGCTGTCGACTTCGAGATCGGACACTGCGGTTCCGAGCACCGGATCCCAATTAACGAGCCGCTTGCCGCGATAGATCAGGCCTTCCTCGTGCAGGCGCACGAACACTTCGACGACGGAACGTGACATTTTCTCGTCCATCGTGAAGTAGCCGCTGTTATTGCCCTCCGTGTCGGCATAGCTCCAATTGGCGGACGCGCCAAGCCGCCGCATCTGACGCGTAATGGTCGAACCGGATTCCTGTTTCCATTCCCACACGCGCTGAATAAAATTTTCCCGCGCAGCGCCGGGTGTTGCGCCCATCTCGTGGCGTGATTTACCCTGCGCTTCGAGCTGGCGCTCCACGACAATCTGCGTAGCGATGCCCGCATGATCCGTGCCGGCCACCCAGTTGGTGTTGTAGCCGCGCATGCGGTGATAGCGGACAAGTGCGTCCATCAGCGTCTGCTGGAACGCATGCCCCATGTGCAAGGTGCCGGTGACATTCGGCGGCGGTAACTGGATGCAATAGGCGGGCTGCGATGTGTCGCCGGATTGCGCAAAATAGCCGCGGCGTTCCCATTCGGCATACCAGCGGTCTTCAATCGCATGGGGTTCAAAACTTTTGGCGAGTTCTGGCGAGGCGGGGGATGCCGCAGGAGGGTCGGGCGTAATAGCAGGCGGTGCCTGGGTTACCGCACGCGCGGTGACCGGCTCAGCATTCGGCAAGCGCAATTGTTGCATCTGACCCTGCAATGTTTCCGCGATCGACGTGCGCACCATCGCGTCGATATTTGTTTTGAGATCGGCGCTGATTTTATGCAGCGCCCGGTCGAGCGCGCCGGCGACATCCGGCATAAAGCGGCTTTGCAGTACCTGGGCGATCTGCGTGTCGAGTTCCTGCTTCAATTTTTGATAAACGCCGTGCTCAAGGTTTTGCGCCTGCACGCGCGAAATGATTTCCCCGCTGTGCGCCGGTGGCGTCGTGACTGCCCCGTCGACGGGTGCGTCGACAGTTGGCAGCGTCACAATGTCCGTCAACGTGGGTATCGCTGAATCATCGAAATTGTCGCCGAGTGACGCGGCAGGAGTTGGCATGGCCAGGCTGTCAGCGCGCGGCTTTGTGGTGGCGCGGTGTCGCTGCAGCAGCGCATCGGCTCGCCCGAGTACATCATTGGTCCCGCTATCATCGCTGTCGCCTGGCTCGCTCATGGCTCAACGCGCTTATTGCGCGCTCTTGGAAAGGTCGTGATTTTGAATCGCATAGCCGCGGTCGCGGTAAAACTTGAAGCGTGCGCGTGCCTGACTGCGGTCGTCCTCGTCCAGGCTCACGATTTCGATCAGGCGCTGAAAGCGGCTGAAAAAAGGTGGCCACTCCGGCCGCAAGTTAATCAGCACTTCGTCGTGTACGGGTTCGGCGCCTTCGTGATCAACGATCACCGGCGTCATGGCCGCGAGCGGGTCGCCCGGTGTGCAATGGGGCACGAAACTAACCGGCTGCGCGGTCCAGAGCAGGCGGCTGAATTTGCGCCCTGCTTCGGCATCGGCGCAGTAAGCAAGCACGCGCATTCCGCGCGCACACGCTTTGGCGCTTAATGCACACGCCATTTGCAGTTTGTTTTCGACATGAAAATAAAAATCGATCTGAGTCAAAAGCCACCCTATCAACGCTTTACATCACCGGCATTTTTCCGCGCGGTCTTCGCGGCCCCGGTCGTTCAGGCTTTCGCCGCGCGCTCAATCAAAAACTGCGTTAGCAGCGGCACCGGTCGACCGGTTGAACCTTTTGCAGCGCCGGATTTCCACGCGACACCGGCGATGTCCAGGTGCGCCCATTTAAACTTTTTGGTAAAGCGCGAGAGGAAACACGCGGCGGTCACGCTGCCGGCCGGCCGGCCGCCAATATTCGCGAAGTCGGCGAAGTTGCTTTTGAGCTGGTCCTGATAATCGTCCCACAAGGGTAGATGCCATGCGCGGTCGCCCGCGGTCTGACCCGCCGCGAGCAGTTCCTGCGCAAGCGCCTCATCGTTTGCAAAAAGACCGCTCGCCACATGGCCCAGCGCGATAACGCAGGCACCCGTCAACGTGGCGATATCGATCACCGCCTGCGGCTCGAAGCGTTCTGTGTAAGTAAGCGCGTCGCACAGAATCAACCTGCCCTCGGCATCTGTATTAAGAATTTCGACGGTTTGCCCTGACATGCTCGTGACGATGTCGCCGGGTTTGGTCGCGGCCCCGCCCGGCATGTTTTCGGTAGCCGGAATCACGCCCACGACGTTGATTGACAGCTTGAGTTCAGCTACTGCGCGCAAGGTGCCGAGCACGCTGGCGGCGCCGCACATATCAAACTTCATCTCGTCCATTTCGGCCGCGGGCTTGAGCGAAATGCCGCCCGTGTCGAAGGTGACGCCTTTGCCGACCAGCGCGTACGGTTTCGCGCTGCGCGGCCCACCGTCGTATTTCACAATAATCAATTTCGGCGGCTGATGACTCCCGCGAGCGACCGACAATAGCGATCCCATGCCAAGCTTTTCCATGTCCTTGCGTTCGAGAATCTGTACCCGAAGCCTGTATCGCTTTGCGAGGTCGCGCGCCGCGTCGGCGAGATAGGAAGGCGTGCAAACATTCGGTGGCAGGTTGCCCAGATCCCTGGCTAAATTCATGCCGTGCGCCATTGCGACGCCCTGCTTTAGACCGGCCTGTCCGGCGGCAAGATCGCCGCGTTCCGCGACCAGCAGTGTGAGCTGACGCACTCCGCGCACGGTTTCCTGTTTACTCTTCATGCGATCAAACCGGTAAATCGCATCGGTCGCGGCAATTGCCGACTGCGCGGCATGCCAACCGAGATTGCGGTGCTTGACTCCAGCCGTCATGCACAGCACTGCTTCGGTGACACCCGTTTGCTTGAGCGCACTGATAGCTTTGCCGATGGCCTGGCGATATTTCCCGTCATCGAAATCACGCTCGCGGCCCAGGCCCACCATCATTACGCGTGCAGCGTCGATGCCGGGCAGTTGCTGGAGCATCAACGTCGTGCCTGATTTGCCTTCCATATCACCGCGTTTGATCGCTGCGCCAAGCTGTCCGCGCGATGCGCCGTCGAGTGCCGCGCCTGCGCTCGTGAGCTTGCGCGGTTCAAACACACCGATGATGATGCAGCCCGTGCGGATGCGCTCCGGACTGCCGCTTTTTATGCTAAATTCCACGCCGATCTCCCGAGGATGAATTGCTGCAAAGGCAATCGGTGATTATCTTCGCTATCCAGGCAAAAATCAAAGCGCGACCGCGTGAAAATATTTCATAATTCCCTGGTGCGCGAATGTGCAGGCACCGCGATTGCGACTTTCGTGGTACTGCTCGGCATAACAGTTACGACGCAGCTCGTGCGCTTTCTCGGACTCGCGGCCGGCGGCTCGATCACTTTCGCCGGTGTTTTTGCACTGCTCGCATTGACCTCTTTCAATTACCTCCCGGTGCTGTTGTCCCTGACGCTATTCATTGCCGTGCTGATGACCTTGTCGCGCGCGTATCGGGATTCCGAAATGATTATATGGTTCGGCGCGGGGCTCAGCCCGACGCGATGGGTCATGCCGGTGATGTCATTCGCGTTGCCGATCGTGTTGCTGGTCGCGTTGCTGAGTTTTTTGCTGTCGCCGTGGGCAATCACCAAAAGCGAGGAGTTCAGAGCTTACATGGACAACCGCGACGACGCTTCGCAAGTGACAGCGGGCGTGTTCCGCGAGTCGAAACAAAACGACCGCGTTTTTTTCGTCGAAAATGTGAACGAAGGCGAGAACATGGTCGCCAACGTGTTCGTGAGCTCCACGCAACACCATAAAAACGGTGTGATGGTCGCGAACCGCGGTTTTCTCGAAACCATCGGCAATGGCGATCGCTTCCTGGTGCTGCTCAACGGACGGCGCTACGAAGGAACCCCGGGCACCACCGATTACAAAATCAGCGAATTTGAACGCTACGCAATGCGCATCGAAACGCGCGACGCCAAGGCCTCCGCGCCATCGGCTAAGTCGCTGCCGACACTCACGCTGCTGCAGGACCCGACGCCGCTTAACCTCGGTGAACTGGCGTGGCGCATAGGGCTGCCCTTGTCGGCTCTGATATTGGCCTTGCTTGCAATCCCGCTTTCATTTGTGAAT
This sequence comes from Betaproteobacteria bacterium, assembly GCA_025353085.1. Classification (GTDB taxonomy): domain Bacteria; phylum Pseudomonadota; class Gammaproteobacteria; order Burkholderiales; family SG8-41; genus PALSA-1004. The sequence continues at coordinate 5,785 of JANXRI010000206.1, read as the reverse complement.
CCGCGCGCGGGCAGATCGCTGAACCTGGTCATGGCTATATTGATTTACATGATTTACAACAACGTGATCAGCATTACGCAGGCGTGGATCGCTCAGCAGCGCGTGAGTCTTCCGGTCGGCGTGCTCGGTGTGCATGCAGCAATGTTTGCGTTGCTGCTGTTGCTGTTTGCGCGCCGCATGACCCTCTTCTCGATGGTTCGCTTATTCAAATGAAAATCATCCGGCGCTATCTGTCGGCCGAAATTACCACCTCGACGATGCTCGTGTTTGCGGCCCTTTTGATGCTGCTCGCGCTGTTCGATTTAATTCATGAGCTCGGCGAGCTCGGCAAAGGAGGCTACCGGCTGCTGCATATACTTGCCTATGTGCTGTTGAGTGTCCCGGGCCACATTTACGAGCTCTTTCCGATTGCGGCGCTCATCGGTACGCTGTTTGCGATTGCCCAACTGGTCGCCAACTCCGAATACACGGTCATGCGGGTCTCGGGCGTATCGATCCCCCGCATGGCCTTTACGCTGGTGCGGGTGGGGCTGCTGTTCTCGGTGCTGACTTTCGTGATCGGCGAATTTATTGCGCCGCCAGCCGAGCAATTCGCGCAGCGGTTGCGCGCGAAGGCGATCACCGGCGTGATTGCCCAGGAATTCCGCTCAGGATTGTGGGTCAAGGACGACCGCAATTTCGTGAATGTTTCCCAGGTATTGCCTGAGTCAGTGCTCGTGGGTGTGCGGATTTATGAATTCGACGCCGACCACCGGCTGCGCCGCATCAGCTTCGCTAAACGCGGCGAGTATCAGCAAAACAATATGTGGCTATTGCGCGACGTGGAGCAGACCAATTTCGATGACACGGCGACGACCGTCAGCCGCACCGCCGAAGCCAACTGGCGGTCCGTACTCGAACCCGGATTATTGACCGTACTGCTGCTCGTTCCCGAGCAAATGTCGGCGTGGGCGCTTTATTCTTATGTGCAGCATTTACGCGAAAACAATCAACAAACTTCGCGCCACGAAATCGCGTTCTGGAACAAGCTTATTTATCCGTTCGCAGTGCTCGTGATGATGGTGTTGGCATTGCCATTCGCGTATTACCAGCCGCGCGCCGGCGGCGTCGGCGGTAAGGTGTTTGCCGGGATCATGCTCGGCATCGGTTTCTGGATGCTGGGCCGCTTGTTCACTTTCCTTGGCCTGTTACGCGACTGGCCTCCCTTCTGGAGCGCAATCCTGCCGACGCTAATGTTTCTGAGCCTGGCGATGGGGATGATGTGGTGGGGCGAGAGGCGCTAAGCCCCGCATGGAACAACCCGGAACATGCCGGCTACCGGTCGTCTTTCACATATCGATGCCGGGTCTTGCCGCATTGACGATGCGGGTGCCGGCCAGCCGGTCATGCAAAAACTGGCCTTCGCGATCGACCAGCGCCCACCAGAATCCGCCGCCGCCGAGCGCGATGCTGCCCAGCGCGCAAACGTAACGCAATGCCGCGTGCTTCAAGGCAGGCACGCCGCCATCGCGCGTTACGAGGCGTATGCGCCAAGTTTTCATCGGCAGTGTCTGGCCACTGCGCGTCCAGCAGTAGATGAAGTACGCGCCGCAAATCGCGAGCAGAAAAAGTTGCAGAAGGGGTCGCGTGAGTGAGGCTGGCAGCAATGGCTGGGCTGCGAGAAACGCCCATCCCGCCGCAAAAAGAAGTGCGGCAAGCAGCAGCACTTCATAGCACATACTTCCCAAGCGTCGGCCTAGGCCGGCAGCGGCCGGCGCCGGATTCTCCGTCAAGGGCGAGCTTCGCAGCGGTTACTGCGGCGCAGTCGTTGCAGCGGTTTCTTCTGCAGTTTCGGGTTTGGCGACCAGCGATTGCTGGTACTCGTACCACTGCGCTTTCACTTCTTTGCGCTTTTCGGGTGGCAGCTTCTTGATAGTTTTGTAGTTTTCGCGCGCGATCCGGCGCTGTTCCGGCGTGAGCTTCATCCAATCCCGCATTTGCGCCTGCAGCCGTTGCTGCTGTACGGGCTTCATCTTGGGATAGGCCTTCGCGACTTTTAGCCATTTCGCACGGCGTAAAGTATCGATCTCCTTCCAGTCGTCCTTTAGCGGCTCCAGCACAATTTGCTGCGCTGGAGTGAGCTCCGACCAGTCAGGTTTTGCCGGCTGGGGCTGAACTGCAGCTTTGGAGTGGGCTGGCGCGGCAGTAGCAACCGGGGCGACGAAGCTGAGGCCTAAAATTATTGCGACGAACGCTTTAACCATGCTTCGAAGTTGTTATCAAGATAGGCGTTGATGGGCAGGTCGTCGGTTAGCAGGCTCGCATCGATTTCGGCAATGTCGTTAGCCTGTATGACCACCTGCCAATACGTGGCCGCAATGAGGCTCAAAATGAGCAGGCCAAGCGCAAGCAGCGAGCGCGCGTTGAAGTAACGGCTTTCAGCGACACGAAACGCGACATCCCCGGCCCACGCGAGGCCGAACAAAGGCTGCGGCGCTTCGCGATAACGGTCAAGCGCGCGCTGGCGCGCCGACTGCAATTGATACGACGTGCCTTGCTTGATTGCCCCCAGCCCCCCATTAAGGTGGTGAACGATTTTGCCCGCAAGTTCCTGTTCGTTCATAGCGAAACTCCCTTATCTTTCAAAAGTTCTGCCATAGCATGTGTCGCCCGGGAGCAGTGCGTCTTCACGCTTCCCTCCGAACAACCCATAACTGCGGCGGCTTCTGCGACGTCCAATTCCTCCCAATAACGCAGCAGGAAGGCCTGGCGTTGACGATGAGGCAATTTTTGAAGGGCTTTTTCAATTATTTCAAGTGTTTGCGTTTGCTGTAGCTGATCGGAGGGCGCGCCTTGGGGGTTGGAGTTGGATTGCACTTCCAAAGTTTCCAGCGGATCGTGATCATCATCTTCGCCGCCGCCTAAAGACGAGACCTGCGTCGTCCACATGGTGCGAACTTTCTGGCGCCGGAAATAGTCACGTATGGTGTTCTGCAAAATGCGCTGAAACAACATCGGTAACTCCGCGATCGGCCGCCCGGCGTATTTTTCCGACAGCTTCATCATGGCGTCCTGCACGGCGTCCAGCGCAACCTGCTCGTCGCGTGCGGCGAAAAACGCCTGCTTGTAAGCGCGGTGCTCGATTGCAGCTAGAAAATCGGCAAGTTCCTTGCGGGTAGCCAGTGGAGTCCCCCTTTGCGATTGCCGGGTCGCGCCAGTGCATCGCTTGGTCTATGTTGAAATTCGCACGGGGTACGCCATCAAGTCCCCCCAAATAACGTGCCCGCTTTTTTCTCCGCCCTGACGCAGTCCGATATGTGCGAGCTGAATTAATCCGAAACATCTTAACAAAACGCCCTGCTACTGCAAGCACACCTGTGCGTTCATCCCCTGGTGCGCCATATCATGCTGTTTAATCAGATATTTGGCTTGACCAAACAATAGGGTACCGATATGGTTCTCGGTTCTGTGTTTTTCCGGAATTTAACAAGGCTCAGCTATGGAATTGAACGGCGCCGAGATCGTTGTACGGTGTTTGCAGGAAGAGGGCGTCGATTATGTGTTCGGTTATCCGGGCGGCGCGGTCCTGCATCTTTACGACGAATTGTTCAAGCAGAGCAAGGTCAAGCATATTCTGGTCCGCCATGAGCAGGGCGCAATTCATGCAGCTGACGGCTATTCGCGCTCGACCGAGAAAATCGGCGTCGCACTCGTCACCTCCGGTCCCGGGGTCACTAACGCCATTACCGGCATCGCGACGGCCTACATGGATTCCATTCCGCTCGTTATCATCACCGGCCAGGTTCCCACGCACGCGATCGGCCAGGATGCGTTCCAGGAATGCGATACCGTCGGCATCACGCGGCCGTGCGTCAAGCACAACTTCCTGATCAAGGACGTCAAAGACATCGCCGCGACGATCAAGAAAGCTTTTTATATCGCGGGGACCGGCCGGCCTGGTCCCGTCGTCGTCGATATTCCCAAGGACATAACGCACCCCAGCCAGAAAGCCGAATTCGACTACCCGAAATCGGTCAGCATGCGGTCGTACAATCCGGTTGTAAAAGGCCATGCGGGCCAGATTAAAAAGGCGCTTCAATTGTTGTTGAGCGCGAAGCGGCCGATGATTTATACCGGCGGCGGGGTGGTGCTCGGCAACGCAGCGCCAGAACTCACTCAGTTGGTGCGTTACCTCGGTTTTCCGTGCACCAACACATTGATGGGTCTGGGCGGCTACCCGGCCAGCGATCGCCAGTTCGTCGGCATGCTCGGCATGCATGGCACGTACGAAGCGAACATGGCCATGCAGCATTGCGACGTGCTGCTCGCAATCGGTGCTCGCTTCGACGACCGCGTCATTGGCAACCCGAAACATTTTTTTGAAGAGCCGCGCACCATTATTCACATTGACGTCGACCCGTCGTCGATATCGAAGCGCGTCAAGGTCGATGTGCCGATCGTCGGCAGCGTGAAACCGGTGTTGCAAGACCTCATCAAGCAACTGCAGGCGTCGAAAGAAAAACCCGATGCGGGTGCGTTGAAGACGTGGTGGAAGCAGATCGATGCGTGGCGCTCAATAAACTGCCTCAAGTATGAGAAAACGAGCAAGATCATCAAGCCGCAGTTCGTGATTGAAAAACTGCATGAGCTGACTAAAGGCGATGCTTTCGTAACCTCCGACGTCGGCCAGCACCAAATGTGGGCTGCGCAGTTTTATAAATTCGACAAACCCCGGCGCTGGATTAATTCGGGCGGGCTTGGCACGATGGGTTTTGGGTTGCCGGCGGCGATGGGCGTGCGATTAGCCAATCCGAAGGCGACAGTCGCGTGCATCACCGGCGAAGGCAGCATCCAGATGTGCATTCAGGAATTGTCGACGTGCAAGCAATATCACTTGCCGATCAAGATCATCAATCTGAACAACCGCTATCTCGGCATGGTGCGCCAGTGGCAGCAAGTCGATTACTCGAGCCGCTATTCCGAGTCCTATATGGACGCATTGCCGGACTTCGTAAAGCTCGCCGAGGCGTACGGCCATGTCGGCATGTTGATCGACAAGCCCGTGGATGTGGAGCCGGCGTTGAAAGAAGCGCTCAAGCTCAAGGATCGCCTGGTTTTCATGGACTTCATCACCGACCAGACTGAGAACGTGTGGCCCATGGTAAAGGCGGGCAAAGGCCTCTCTGAAATGCTGCTCGGTTCGGAAGACCTCTAAGGGAGCGCGGCGATGCGACATATTATTTCCGTGCTGCTTGAAAACGAACCGGGCGCGTTGTCGCGCGTGGTCGGCCTTTTTTCGGCGCGCGGCTACAATATTGAAACGCTGACGGTTGCGCCGACGGAAGACCTGACCTTATCGCGCATGACGATCGTGACCGCCGGCTCGGATGAAGTAATCGAACAGATTAACAAGCAGTTGAATAAGCTGATCGAAGTAGTCAAGGTCATCGATCTCTCCGACGGCGATCACATCGAGCGCGAATTGATGCTGGTGAAAGTGCGAGCGGTAGGCAACGATCGCGAGGAGATGAAGCGCATGTCCGATATTTTCCGCGGCCGCATCATCGACGCTACTGAAAAAGACTACACCATCGAGTTGACCGGCACCGGCTCCAAACTCGATGCATTTTTGAGCGCTATCGATCGCAGCGCGATACTGGAGACCGTGCGCACCGGCGCATCCGGCATCGGGCGTGGCGACCGCATATTACGAATCTAGTGAGCAGCCAGGAGCGGGCGGGCAGCATCAACGCCCCAGGGCTTACGCCTTGCATGCCGTGCCTGATCTTTCGTTTGTCAAAGGGGA
>JANXRI010000201.1 GCA_025353085.1 Betaproteobacteria bacterium | reverse complement strand
TGCATGTCCGCCGGCGTGCGAACGCGCTCAACATGACGCCCGAGAATGACCAGTGACTCCGGCCGCGGCAACCGGCCGATCACCTCGAGCTTATGTCCTTCGGGGTAGGGAATGCCGTCCTGCACGAGACCAAAATGCACTTTGCAGTCTTTCGCGCCGGCGATCAGCCGCTGGACGTTTTCCACCGATCCGGCCGAAGACAAGTTGTGTACTCGACCTTTGCGCCGCGCCGCCTCGGCCGCAATCTTCTCGACGGTAGTGTAGTAGCTGCCGGTGGCGCCGGCCGAAAGCATCGACACCTGCACGTGCCGCAAGCTCGGCCGCGGGTCTACCCAGGCCACGAGCGCCGTGAGCAAAGCAAGCGCTCCGAACAGAATTGCGGTTTTCGTGCCGGGCGACAGGGAGGCGCGCGGCCCGCGGCGGCCAAGGATACGATTCATTTGGTCAGTGGGAGTGAGGCGGTTCATTTAGGCCCAGCTTCTTCAACATTGGGCGGCGAATTCAAGCGCGAGTGTGAGGCCAACACAACACCCAACGCGCTGACAAGCAGCACTGTGTCGGATCGGTCGCGGGTAGTCAATCGCGGCGGTCAGTGTTCGCGGCAGCTATGTGCCACACGCAGTCGACATCCCTATAATTACGCATGAGCCGATTCTTCCTGCTGGCTGTGTTCCTGTTGGCTGCGTCGACGACAACGCTCGCCGCGGACGTCGGTCGTCAAGACGCGCTCGCCATCCATGCCGTGGTCGCTGATCAGCTCGATGCCTTTACGCGCGATGACGCCCGGCGTGCCTTCTCGATGGCAACCACCCGTATCCGCGAGCAATTTGGCACGCCCGAAAAATTTATCAATATGGTGCGCTCTGCGTATCCGGTGATTTATCGCCGCCAAGCGGTGCAGTTCGAGAAGCCGGAAATTGTCGCAGGCGAAGTAATCCAGCCCGTGCGGATGACCGATCAAGAGGGGCGCGCATGGATCGCGCTCTATCCGATGCAGCGCCAGCCTGATGGCAATTGGCGGATCAATGGCTGTCAGCTCGCGAAGGCGCCGGGACTCGAAGTGTAGGCGCCGTTAAAAATTTCAGGGCGCCATCTGGGCCGACCGCAAAACGTCCAGGGACGCCGGCATCCTGCTGTCAAAAGAGTCTTACACGGATTTCGAGGTGTATGCGGAGTTTTGGGCCGACGAAAGCGAACAGCGGCATCTACATTCGCATCATGAATCAGAAAGTCATCAACATGAAGGCCGCGTACGAAGTGCAGATTTGGGACAAGAGCCCGGCCATGGCGACCGCGTCCGTGATGCCCCCGGCCAAAGCATCGCCCAAGTTCAAAGCCGCCAACAAGTGGAGCACGTTTGAAATCGCCGCAAAGGAGCCGCGGATAATTTTATTGGGCGCCCGCCTATGTGGTCTTCGTTCGCGAAGAAGGCGCCCGTCGAACAACAGCTTAACGATTTGCATAGCGCGCCTGTAATTTTCCACGGATTGCTCCCCGTAATCGCGGCGTGAATTCCACCATAGGCGGACCCGGCCTGCGCAGTGTCCACGGCATGACGTTGGAAAAATTTTCAAACAGTTGTAGGTACAACTCCAATTGACGTGCCCAATGGTTGGGGAGACGATTCGCGGCGAACGGCACCTCTTATCGCCGCTCTTTCCTGACAGGAGTAATCAGCATGCGAAGCGTCTTCACATCGATCTCTGCTGTATATATAGGAATGGTCCTGGCGATTCCCGCCATCGGCGCGTCCCCCGTCGTTTACAACAATCTGACGCCCAACAACTCAATAGCGATTGCCACGCGCCCCGCCACTTCCGGGTCGTTCGAAATCGAAGCGGCCGACGACTTTGTTCTCGGGACGCAGACGATGATCGATGCAGCATCCTTCACGGGTCTTATCGTCCATGGAGTGGCCGCCGCCCCCAACGTCTCTCAAGTAGCAGTCGAAATCTACCGGATCTTTCCGAACGATTCGAATACCGCGCGGTCACCACAGGTCCCCACGCGCGTGAATTCACCGTCGGACGTAGCGTTCGATTCCAGGGACAGCGGGGCGAGCGGACTCACCTTCGCCACGAGCGTGCTGGCCGGAAGCTTTACTGCGCTCAACAGCGTGCAGCCGGGAGGAATCCACCCGAGTCCCAGCCAGACAACCGGCGGTAACGCGCCCCTGACTGGTCAGGAAGTCCAGTTCAACATCACGTTCTCGACCCCGTTCGCGCTGCCGGCCAGTCACTACTTCTTCGTGCCGCAAGTGACGCTCACTAACGGCGGACAGTTCTATTGGCTTTCGGCATCGCGACCCATCAGCGGGGTCGGGACCACGCCCTTTGCACCGGACCTTCAGGCATGGGCCCGCGATTCGAATCTCGATCCCGACTGGTTGCGCGTGGGCACGGACATTGTGGGAGGCGCCACCCCGCCGACTTTCAACACCGCTTTTGCGCTCAACGGTGTTGCCGCAGTTCCGGAACCGTCGGCCTGGCTCCTGCTCAGTTTGGGCTTGGGCGGGCTGGGATTTATCAGACGCCAACGATCGTAAGATCATCCGGCACTGACCCTATCGACTATTGCATAGCGTTCGATATTTGCCCGGCAGGTTCATAAGTACGTTCTGGCGCGCCCGTTATTGTGCTCATGGCGACCATTGACGCCGGCATTCCGGGACCGCTGCGATACTGATGTGGGGATGGATCAATGTTGCTGCAGCCAGGAACGTTCCGGTGAAGCTGCGCCCTTCCTTGTAATCTTCGCTCGCGGCGCACGCGGCGACAGCATCACCCGCCAGGGGCTGCTTGCGTTCCCTGGGATCCTTCACGTATCCGTTTCTCCTCTGCGCCGGCAGATTGATGTAGTCCGCAGCTCTGCCTATTATGCGATCTTCCCGTCGGCGTCAGTCATCCGCTGACTGGCGATAAACTACCGCATGGAAAGCAAGCAGATGTCCCTGGATCTCATTATTCGCAACGTGCGGCTCGCAAGCGCCGGCCCTGACGCTCCGACCGTCGACATCGGCATTCAAAACGGCATCATCGTTGCGATCGAGCCCAGACTCGCCGTCGAGGGCGTGGTACACGATGCCGGCGGCAAGCTGGTCTCCCCCGGCCTCGTCGAAAGCCATTTTCATCTCGACAAGGCGCTGATCGTCGATCGCGTGCCGCTGCAGCCCAACCGGATGGTGCGCGATCACATGGCGCGCACGGCGTCGATCAAGCATACGTTCACGCTCGAAGACATTTACGCTCGCGCCGAGGCGACGATCGAGCAGTGTCTGCTCCATGGCGTCACGCATATGCGAACACAGGTCGAGGTGGATCCCAATGTCGGGCTGCTCGGGTTCGAGGCGATTGAGCAGTTGCGCAAGGATTACGCGTGGGCGATCGACATTCAGCCGTGTGTGTTTTTGCAGGAAGGCTGGACCGGCGTGGCAGGCGCGGATGAAAATCTCGTGATCTGTATCGAGCGCGGCGCGCCGGTAGTTGGCGGCGGCATCCGCTACGACAAGGATGGTCCCGGCCAGATCCGCCGCGTGTTCGAACTCGCGCAACAATACGACCTCGACGTCGATTTTCATCTCGACGGCGGCTACGACGTCAAAGAACTCGATTATCCGCAGGTCTGCGAGATCACCGACAAGATCGGCTGGCAGGGCCGCGTCGCGTTTGGCCATGGCTCTAAATTCTCATGCATGCCGGTCAAGCAGCAGGCCGCCGTCGGCAAGCGGCTCGGGCAATCCGGCGTGTCGCTCGCAGTGCTGCCGGCGACCGATCTCTTCAATGCGGGCCGCCATATGGAGCACACCGTGATGCGCGGCGTGACTGACGCCAATACGCTGATCGAAAACGGTGCGAACTGCACGCTAGCGACGAACAACGTGTTGAACCCGTTCACGCCGTACGGCGATTGCTCGCTGACGCGGATCGCCAACCTCTACGCGAATGTCGTGCAGCGCGACGGCCCGGCAGATCTGGGCGTGTGTTTCGAGATGATCACCGACCGCGCGGCGAAATTAATGCGTATCGCGGATTACGGCATCACGGTTGGCAAAGCAGCAGACCTTGTCGTGTGGGGCGAGACGCGGTCTTGCGACGTCATTGCGAAATGCGCGCTGCCGCTGGCCGGATTCAAGCGTGGCCGGCGTATTTTCTCGCGCGAATTGCCGGTTCTGCAACGACCCTCTTGAAATAAAAACATTTGGAGCCGCAGATGAACGCAGATTAAAAGCAGAAGCTTTGCCACGGAGCGCACAGAGGACACAGAGAAAAACAAAGTTGCCACGCATTTATGAATGATTATTTTCGGCTGTTCTCTGTGTTCTCTGTGGCTATATGCCTTTGACTTCATCTGCGTTTATCTGCGTTTATCCGCGGCTAATAATTGCTTGAAGGATTGAACATGAGTTCGAGACATTTAAAAATCGCAGCGGCCCAACTCGGCCCGCTCCACCTCGCCGACACGCGGACCACCGCGACTAAGCGGCTCGTAAAATTGTTGCGCGACGCGCATAGCATGGGTGCGAAGTTCGTGGTGTTTCCCGAACTTGCGTTCACGACATTCTTCCCGCGCTATTGGTATGACAATCAGGCAGAAGTCGATCGCACGTTTTACGAGGCGACGATACCGTCGGCCGAAACTCAGCCGCTGTTCGACGAAGCAAAGAAGCTCGGCATCGGTTTTTATATTGGCTATGCGGAGCTGACGCAAGAAGAGGGCCGCCCGCGCCGCTTCAACACCGCGATCCTCGTCGGCCCCGACGGTTCGTTAGTCGGCAAATACCGCAAGATCCATTTGCCCGGCCATGCCGAACACAAACCGGAGGCTGC
>JANXRI010000191.1 GCA_025353085.1 Betaproteobacteria bacterium | reverse complement strand
CGTGCATTGGTTGACAGGCTGATACCGCGGCGTTACGGTGCACGCTCGTTTAAAAAGCACCGCTGAAAGCGTGCGCCGATTTGTTGCCCACCGAGGAGAAAACATGTATCGATCATTGCCCGCCGCAACGCTTGCCCTCTTCGCAATCGTTGGCCACGCGCAGGACTTTCCCGCGCGCGCAATCAGTCTTATCGTGCCTAATCCACCGGGTGGCATGAATCAGATTCACGCGCAGCCGCTTGGCGCGGTGATCGAAAAACTTTACAAGCAACCTGCACCGGTGCTTAACAAACCGGGCGGCACCGCAGCAGCCGGCACCGCGTTTGTCGCGAACCAGACGCCGGACGGCTATAACGTGCTGGTCACGACACCCAATCTCTATCTGGCGATCGAGAAAGACAAGCTGTTCGGCATCAAGTCACCCTATACGCTTGAGCAGCTCGCGCCCGTCGCATTGTTGAGCGCCGACCCGCTGGCATTTTGCGTACAAACCGAAAATTCGATCAAATCGATCAAGGAACTCGTTGCCGCAGCGAAGGCGAAGCAGGGCGCGATGTCCTTTTCATCGTCCGGCCCTTACGGCATCACGCACGTGCCGGCAGCGATGTTCCTTGACGCCGCGGGCATCAAAATGCGCCATGTGCCAACCACCGGCGGCGGGCCCGCGGTGATTCAACTGCTTGGCGGTCATGTGGATATGCATGACGGCGGGCTCGCTGCGGTGTTTCCGCACATCAAGTCAGGCAAGCTGCGCGCGCTTGGGCTCACCGATGTAAAACGTTCGGCGGCTCTGCCTGAAGTACCGACCATGAAGGAGGTGGGCCTTGACGTTGAAGCGTACCTGTGGGTTGGCTTGTTCACGACGGCAGGCGTGCCGGAAGCCACGCTCGTTAAACTGCGCGAGGTGATCAGGAAATCAGTCGCCGATCCGTTGTTTCAGGACGCGATGGCAAAATCACAAGTCGTGGTCGACTATCGCGACGCGCCGGATTTCCGCAAATTTTTCGACGCCGATTACAAACGGCTCGCGGTCGCCGTCAAAGCGATTGGCCGCCTCGAGGACCATGCCAAGTAGGCTGACTATCGCGACACAATGCACGTGACTGCGACGAGTACGCCCGCACGGCCCGTCACATCGATGGCAGGCGCGAAAATTAAACGCATCGAAGCCATTGCAGTTCGATTGCCGATGGCAAAGCCCATGAAAATGGCGGGCGTGTTGATCGAAAGCGCGGACAACGTGCTCGTGCGCATCGAGACCGATACGGGCACTGTCGGTTGGGGCGAGGCGGCGTCGGCGCCCACCATGACGGGCGAAACAATGCAGAGCATGACCATTGCCGTGCGTTACATTGCGCCGTCGCTCATGGGCTGCTCACTCGAGGCGATTGAGCAAGCGAGCGCTCTGATGGATCGCGCGATGTACGGCAACCATGCAGCGAAGGCTGCAATTGAAATGGCGTGGCAGGACGCACTCGCCCGCGTGCTCGGCCGGCCGGTGTTCGAATTATTCGGCGGCAAGCGGCGCGACCGCGTGCCGGCGTTGTGGATGCTCGGCACCGGCAATGCGGACGCCGATGTAGAAGAAGCTAAGGCGAAACTGGCGGCCGGTTACGTGGCCTTCAAAATTAAAGTTGGCGTAGATACAGCGGACGCCGACGCCGCTCGTACGCAACGCATTTGCGCTGCACTCGGAACGGGTAATCTCATTTCAGCCGATGCCAATCAAGGGTTTTCATTAGAGCAGGCGCTAACTTACGTTCATGGTGTCGCGCACACAACGCTCGATTTCCTCGAGCAACCGATCTGCGGCAGTGATATGGCCGGCATGGCCAAGGTCGCCGCCGCCAGCCGGTTGCCGATCGGTTTTGATGAAGGCGCACACAGCATCGAAGACATTGCGCGTCACCACGAAATGCACGCGGCGAGTGGCGGCAGCCTCAAAGCGATCAAGCTCGGCGGTTTACGGCGGGTGTATCAAGCGGCAGTGTTATGCGACTCGCTCGGACTGAAAGTCAATCTCGCCTGCAAGGTGGCCGAGTCGAGCATCGGCACCGCGGCGGTTCTGCAATTGGCGGCAGTAATCCCGACGCTCGAGTGGGGTGTCAGCCTGACGAGCCAGTATTTGGCTGAAGATATTGTATGCGCGCCGCTCGTCTTCGCGAACGGCCACGCCACAGTGCCGGCCGGCCCCGGACTGGGCGTTGAAGTCGACGAAGCGCGCGTGCGTAAATACGCGCAAAAGTTTTGATAAGCGCTGCCTTTTTGATCAGCGCTGCTGAGCGACCCTGTCTAACCTGGCGGGGCGCTCGCGGATACGAGCCGCGCGGTCAGTTCCGCAAAATCACTGACGATTAAATCCGGCTGGTACGGCCACTTGCCGAACGGCCGCTTGCGGCGATCGACGAACGCAGTGCGCATGCCGGCGGCCTTGGCGCCGATGCAATCGAACGCATGGTTCGCGACAAATAGAATCTCATCCATCGCAACACCGGCGATTTTGGCGGCCTGCGTATAGGTCGACACGTGCGGTTTGAACGAG
>JANXRI010000175.1 GCA_025353085.1 Betaproteobacteria bacterium | reverse complement strand
GGCAATACCGTCACGACTTCATTGCCATCGAAACCGCAGTACGCAAGCATCGCTTCCACACGCTCGCGCGTCGGCGGCGTCACGGGCAAGCCGTCGGTCATGCCGGCCGTAAATAATTCCTCCTGCGCGCTATCCCACGCTGCGTCGTTATTGCCGTGCCATACGTCCATGTGCGTTTCCGTCGCCTTTGAATTGTCGTTATGATAACGCGATGAACAAACAGCAACGTGCCCTTGTAATCGGCGGATCTCTCGGCGGACTGTTTGCTGCCAATATGTTGCACGCGCTGGGCTGGCACGTCGAAGTTTTCGAGCGCGTCGGCGACGATCTGGCGACGCGCGGCGCCGGCATCGGTACGCACGACGAGTTGTTTTCCGTGATGCGCCGTCTCGGCATTGCAGTCGACGCGTCGATCGGCGTCGAAGTGCGCGAGCGCGTTTGTCTCGACCACGCGGGCAAGGTGCTGCTCGAAGTCGCGCTGCCGCAGATGATGACTGCGTGGGCGCGCATTTATCGGCCGCTGAAAGATTTGCTGCCGGCGGCGCACTATCATTTCGGCATGAATCTCGACCGGGTCGAGGAGGACGCCGATGGAATCACCGCGATGTTCAGCGACGGCAGTTCCGCGCGCGGCGAACTGCTCATCGCCGCCGACGGCATCCGCTCATCCGTGCGCTCGCAAGTCCTGCCGCAAGCACAGCCGCGATATGCCGGGTACATCGCTTGGCGCGGCGTGGTCGATGAATCCGCGGTGTCGCCGCAAACTCACGCGGCGATTTTCGACCGCTACGCGTTCGGCTTGCCGATCGGCGAAATGATGCTCGCTTATCCGGTGCCAGGGCGGGATAACGACGTGCGGCCGGGCCATCGAAGCTACAACTTTGTGTGGTATCGGCCGTGCGATTTCGCTAAGAAATTGCCGCGGCTTGCAACCGATGCGAGCGGACATTGCCACGGCGTGTCGATTCCACCGCAGCTCATTACGCTCGGGGTCGTGGCGGAAATGCGCGCCGAGGCAAAGGCGCTGTTGGCGCCCCAGATTTATGAAATCGTCGAGCGCGCGCCGCAACCATTCTTCCAGGCGATTTTCGATCTCGAATCGCCGCGCATAACGATCGGGCGGGTGGTTCTGCTGGGCGATGCAGCGTTTGTGGCGCGGCCGCATGTCGGTATGGGCGTAACCAAAGCAGCGCTCGACGCGCAGTGCCTCGCGCAGTCACTTGCCGCCGCGCCCGGCGATTTGTTCGCGGCATTGGAACAGTATGACCGGGAGCGCCGCCTGTTCGGCACCCGCGTCGTCGCGCGTTCACGCCGGCTGGGCGCATACATTGAAGCGCAACTGAAACCGCCGGAACTGCGGACTGCGGAAGAATGCGATCAGCGTCCCGAGATCGTGCTGCGAGAAATCGGCGCCAAGCTTGCCAACATCGACGAACTTGCTGCGCCGGCGTGAATCGAGTTGTTAAAAGGCAATCTCAAAAATCGGTTGCGCGCAGATAAAACGCAAATAAAACGCAGATGAGCGCGGATGAACGCGGATGGAAAACTCCTTCCCCTTCAAGGGGAAGGTTGGGATGGGGATGGGTCTATGGCGGTAGGACACTAGCCCATCCCCACCTCGGTCCTACCCTTTAAGAGGATGATGATTTTCATCGCGCATCATCTGCGTGTATCTGCGTGTATCTGCGTTTATCTACGGCTGATTTTTGTTTTGGTTTTACCGGGATGAGTGCTGGTTCTAATCGTCTTTAATCTACTTTCGCGCCTGACTGCTTCACAACCTCCGCCCATTTCACGGTTTCTTTTTTGATCAGGTCCGAGAATTCGGCGGGCGTGCTGCCGAGGCAGGTGTTGCCGAAGCTCGCGAATTTTTCAAGCAACGTAGGCGACGAGCACGCCTTGTTAATTTCCGCGTTGAGCCGCGCGACGATTGCGGGCGGCACGCGCGCCGGCACAATTACCCCGGTCCACACCGTTACGTTATATCCGGGCAAACCTGCTTCGGCGACTGTGGGCAGTTCGGGAAACGGGCCGGCGCGCGTCGTGCCCGTCACCGCAATACCACGCAGTCTGCCCGCTTTAACGAGCGTGGTGATCGACGTCAGATTGTCGAATATTAATTGCACCTGGCCCGCAATAAGCTCGGTGTGCGCTACGGTA
>JANXRI010000167.1 GCA_025353085.1 Betaproteobacteria bacterium | reverse complement strand
CGCACGAGCGCAGGGCGAATCGCATTGCCAACGCTGTTGTTCTCCCACTCCAGATCTTCGACAGGATAAATTTCCGAGAGGCCCGGCACCAGGATGCGGCAGCTGTAGGCGCCTTGCTCGCTGAAGTCGGACACGTAAATATCCTTGCCTTCGCCGTGAACGCACGCCACCAGCCAGCGATAGTCTTCCTCCGTGGTGGTGCTGAAGTTCCAGTCTGAAAACGGAAAATCCGGCATGTCGCCCATGAAGTTCCAGCTGATCACGCCGCTCGAATCGACGAAGTGAATTTCCAGGTTGGCGACCGCATTGATTTCATTCATGTCAAAGCCGGGCTCCGGGAAGCCTTCCAGCGAGTCGAGCGCGCGGCCCTGCAGAAGCTCGGTTAGTGCGCGTTCGAGCGCGACCTCGAAACGCGGATGCGCGCCGAAACTCGCAAAGCATCCCTGGTCTTTCGGATGCAGCAGCGTCACGTTCATGACGGGATAGCGGCCGCCGAGCGATGCGTCGCGCACCAGGATGCCGAAGCCCGCCTCGCGCAATCCCTTGACGCCGGCAGCGATGCCCGGATACCGCGCAATCACGTGGTCCGGCACTTCAGGTAGGCACAAGCCCTCGCATGATGATGCGGTTCTTGATATGACGCTCAAAAATCTCGGACAACGCTTGGCTGCGCGCTTCCATCATTGTGTTGCCCGCCGCCATGCCGTTGCTGACGTACAGATTGCCGATGATGTTGACTGGTATCCACGTGTTTGCACCGTCGCGCAGCCGCGTGTAGGGCAGCGCGCAGATGCCGCGTTCGACGTTGCCCGAATTCAGATCGACCAGCACACTGCCGTCGATGTCGCCCTCCGGATTGTAAAAAGCGTGCAATTCGGCGTTAAGCATTTCAGCCGGCCACACTTGCCGTCTTTTGCCGGCGCGAACCAGCGCTCCTGTGGATAGTGAACGAACGGCCGGTTGGCGCGAGTTGCGCCGAGATAAAAGTGGGTCCAGAAATAGTGTGTGCCCAATCGCTCCCAAAATTTACCGAGTGCGCTGGCCAGCGAAGCGAGCCGGGTCGCCCCTTTTGCCGTTGGCAAACAGCATCGGGCATTCGCGATCCCGCACATGCACCGACCAGATTGATTCTACCGGATTGAGCCACGACGACTCATCGAGCACGAAGCCGCGCGACGCGAGCGTTTTCTGCATTGTGGCGATAGTTGCTTCGAGCGAAGAGTCTTTGCCCGGAATAAAAGTTTCGGTAGATATGGCGGGTTACAGTTTCAGGCCGTGCAGAAAATTCGCGCGGGCGCTTGCGCCGGCCATCAAAAAGCTCATATCGCCGCCGCTCAAGATAAAGCGCATGCCGTAGCCGATATATTTTTCCATTAACTTCTGGTCATACACTCCGCCCATGCCGGGATGGATGCCGTGCTTGCGGCAGGCGTCGATGACTTTGCGATAGGCATCTTCGACGCGCGGGTCGCCGAATTGTCCGGGGATACCCATCTCGGCGCACAGATCATTGGTGCCGATCAGAATCGCATCGAGTCCGGGCACCGCGGCGATCGCATCGACCTTGGCGATCGCATCCGGCGTCTCGAGCATCACACACACAAAAGTTTCGCGGTTGGCAATCACGGTCGATTCGCCGACCGGCACGCTGCGATAGGCGAATTGCGGCAATGTGCCCATTACCGAGCGATGGCCGAGCGGCGGGTATTTGCAATAGGCAACTGCGCGTTCAGTCTCTTCCACTGTATCGACGTGCGGCACGACAATGCCTTGCGCACCGGCATCGAGCACCCTTGATGCATGGTGGTGCTCTTTGCCCGGCACGCGCACGATCGGCGTGATGCCGACAGCGAGCGAGGCCATGGAAATCTGCGCTGCGGTGTCGACATCCATCGTGTTGTGCTCCATGTCGATGAAGAGCCAGTCGTAGCCGCAGGTCTTGCCGATGGTGGCGATGTCCACGGTGCGAGCGAGGCGTAGCCCCATGCCGATGGCGATTTTGCCGGCGGCGAGCTGCTGCTTGGTATGGTTTGGATATGCACTCACGTAAAGGCCTTTCGTATTTTATTTTGGAGCGGTCGGCAGCAGCGCAAAAAATCGCCGGGTCGCTATTTTCGCTTGGTTTGCAGTCGCTTCCAAGCACGCTGTGCAAACCCGGCGAAAAATGCTTTATTGTGTGGATGGATCGGCGTCCGCGCAGGCTTCCAATTGACTGCTCTCTATAGTATCTTCGGCCCCCGTTGCGAACCCGCGAAGCGAAAAACGGAAGCGCCATGAAAAAATCACCCAAAATTTATTTAATCCACGCGGCGGACGTGGCGATGGCGCCGATCATGGCGAGCTTTCGCGCCAACTGGCCCGAGGCGCGTACCGTTAATCTGCTTGAAGATGCGCTGATGAACGATCTCGCGCAGGACGGGCGGCTCACCGAAGCGATGATCGAGCGCTTCGTTCACATCGGTCATTACTGCGTGAAGGCCGCGGCCGACGCGATTCTGTTTACCTGTTCGGCGTTCGGTCCCGCGATCGAGGAATGCCGGCGCCAGGTCGCGATCCCGGTATTAAAACCGAACGAAGCAATGTACGAGCAACTCGTCGCGAAAAGCGGCACGGTCGGTCTGCTGGCGACATTTCAGCCGTCGCTGCCTTCAATGCTCGCGGAAATCGCGGCGTTCGCGAAAAAGCAGGGCACGCAGGTGACCGTCAGAGCGCAACTGGTAGAAGGCGCGCTCGCGGCGTTGCAGGACGACCGTCCGGACGACCATCATGAACTCATTGCCGCAGCGGCCGCAAAGCAGCAGGCATGCGATGTCATTGCACTCGCGCAGTTCTCCATGGCGCCGGCGAAGGTCATGGCGGCCCGGCGCACCGCAACTCCCATACTTACGACACCCGACAGCGCGGTTGCCAAGCTTAAGTCGATGCTGGCTTAAACAGCGCGGCGGCCCTGTCGTCGATGGGCAACCGGCACGCGGCGCGACACATGAGGGCTTGTTTGGTCAATTTGCGCCTGTCCGATCGATGCCTGCAATCAGGTCTTCCATATCTTGAAGCGCACGATTTCAATGCGCCCCACCCTCATTCGCCGCGGATTCCGGCGGACTTGACCAGCTTCGCCCATTTCGCCATTTCACTTTTTATAAACGCGGCGAATTGGTCCGGCGAGCCGCCGGCCGGATCCGCACCGAGCGCTAAAAATCGTTCGTGCATCAGCGGCGTCCTGAATCCTTTCTGAATCTCGGCGCTGATGCGATTCACGATGTCGGGCGGCGTGGCGGCCGGTGCGAGTAAACCAAACCACGCGGTTACCGAATAACCGGGCAAGCCCGCCTCGGCGATCGTCGGCAGATCGGGCACCAGGGACGAGCGTTGCGAGCCGGTGACTGCGAGCGCGCGCAGGCGCCCCGACTTCACATGCGGCAGCGTGATGACCATGTCGGCGAAACCGATCATCGTCTCGCCGCCGATCAACGCAGTCAGGCCGGGCGCGCTGCCCTTATAAGGAATATGCGTTAGCTTCACGTTGGCGAGATTCGAAAACAACTCACCCGCAAGATGCTGTGCGCCACCCGCGCCGCCCGACGAAAATGTGACCTGGCCGGGACGCGCAGTGGCAAATGCGATCAGCTCTTTGACTGACTTTACGGGCAGAGCGGGATGCACGACCAGCAAATTATTGATGCTCGCCAGCAGCGAAATCGGCGTGAAGTCTTTGACCGGGTCGTAGCCAAGCCTGGTGTCGAGCGCGGGCGATACTGCAAACGCAATGGTCACTGTGTTGAGCGTGTAGCCGTCGGCAGGTGCGCGCGCCGCGGCGGCGATACCCACATTGCCGCTCGCGCCGGGCCGGTTGTCGATGATGATGGGCTGGCTCCACGCTTCGGTCAGCAACTGGCCGACTGCGCGCGCGAACAAATCGCTGGGGCCACCGGCCACGTACGGCACGATGATGCGAATCGGTTTTGCAGGGTAGTTGTTGGCCTGCGCTAAAACGTTTGCCACAGAGAGCACCGAGAGCCCAGAGAAAAAATAGCAATGCCAGTGACGGCGGATGATTCGCATGTAACGGGTTCGATCTTCCTCTGTGACCTCTGTGGCATGCATGGTTTTTGTCTGACTGGCTGTTTGTATTGACGTATCAGCTACGGCGCACCGAATCCGCCGCCGCCCGGCGTTTCAATCACAAATACGTCGCCCGCATGCATCTCAATTTTGTCCGCGCCCCTGAGTTCGACGCGCGCGCCATCCTTGCGCACGACGAAGTTGCGGCCGACCGCGCCCGGCTTGCCGCCTTGCATGCCGTAAGGCGGCACGCTGCGATGACCGGACAGAATTGCCGCGGTCATGGGTTCGAGAAAACGTACGCGCCGCACTGCGCCGTTGCCGCCATGCCACTTGCCGTTGCCGCCGCTGCCCGCGCGGATCGAGAAATTTTCGAGCAGCACCGGGAAGCGCCATTCGAGAATTTCCGGATCGGTCAGGCGCGAATTGGTCATATGCGTCTGCACGACATCGGTGCCGTTAAAACCATCGCCGGCGCCCGAGCCGCCTGAAATGGTTTCGTAATACTGATAGCGCTCATTGCCGAACGTGAAGTTGTTCATCGTGCCTTGCGATGCGCCCATGAGGCCCAACGCGCCGTAGAGCGCATCGGTCACGCATTGCGACGTTTCGACGTTGCCCGCGACCACCGCCGCCGGATAGCGTGGATTCAGCATCGAGCGCTCCGGGATGATGACCTCGATCGGCTTAAGGCAACCCGCATTGAGCGGAATGTCCTCGTCGACCAACGAACGGAACACGTACAGCACCGCCGCCATGCACACGGCAGAAGGCGCATTGAAATTATTTTCGAGCTGCGCGCTTGAACCGGTGAAGTCGATGACGGCGCTGCGCTGTTGCTGATTGATGCGAATGGCGACCTTGATGACGGCGCCATGATCCATCGCGTATTCAAATTCACCGTCTTTCAGCACGCCGATCACGCGCCGTACCGATTCCTCGGCATTGTCCTGCACATGGCGCATATACGCATGCACGACGTCGAGCCCGAAGTGCGCGACCATGCGGCGCAATTCCTGCACGCCTTTTTCATTGGCGGCGATCATCGCGCGCAAATCCGCCATGTTTTGCGCGACGTTGCGGCACGGATATTTCCCGGAGGAGAGGAGCGCGATCGTTTCCTGCTCGCGCAGCCGGCCGCGCTCGACCAGCAAAAAGTTGTCGATCAACACGCCTTCTTCCTCGACCACGCGGCTGTCGGGCGGCATTGAGCCCGGCGTGATGCCGCCGATGTCGGCGTGGTGGCCGCGCGAGCCCACATAAAACAAAATGCTGTTGCCCGCGTCGTCGAAGACCGGCGTAATCACTGTCACGTCGGGCAGATGCGTACCGCCGTTGTAGGGCGCGTTCAGTACGTAAACGTCGCCCGGCTGAATTTTGCCGGTGTTCTCACGGATTATGGTACGGATCGATTCGCCCATCGAGCCCAGGTGCACCGGCATATGCGGCGCATTTGCGATCAACTCGCCGTTCTGATTGAAGACCGCGCACGAGAAATCGAGCCGCTCCTTGATATTCACCGAATACGCAGTGTTGGCGAGTCGCAAGCCCATCTGCTCGGCGATCGACATGTAGAGATTGTTAAAAATTTCGAGCATTACCGGATCGACGCTGGTGCCGATCGCGACGCGCGCCGGCCGCGCCTCGATGCGTTCGAGCACGAGATGATCGAGCGGCGTGACGGTCGCTTCCCACCCCGGCTCCACCACGGTCGTCGCATTGGTTTCAGCGATGATCGCGGGGCCGCGCACCTTGTCGCCAGGCTTCAACGCGTCCCGGCGATACGCGGGCGTTTGATGCGCGCGGCCACCGGTGTGCATCGTGACGGTTTCGGCGATCTGAGGCGAGCCATGCGCGCGTGACGCGGGCGCCGCAAGCTCGACGGGCGCGTCTGACACGCCGATCGCTTCGACCGATACGGCTTCGGCGATCAACGCGCGGCCCGGCATCAGAAAGCTGTAGCGCATTCGATAAGCCGCTTCGAACTGGGACACCATCCGAGCGGGTTCGCCGAAATTGACGACCAGCGAAGAGTCGGTGCCGTCGTAGCGCAGATGGATGCGCTTGATTATTTTGATCCGCTCGTTTGCGATGCCTTGACGCAATACTTCGCTGCGCGCGGCAGCCGCGAGCTTGTCGAGTGTTTTTTCAAGCAGCGGCAGACTTGCGGCGTCGAGCTTAGCCTCGACTGCTTCCTCGCGCATTGTCGTGATATCCGCAAGTCCCATCCCGTACGCCGACAACACGCCGGCGAGCGGATGGATGAACACGCGCGTCATGGCGAGCGCGTCGGCCACCAGGCAGGCATGCTGACCCGCGGCGCCGCCGAAACAGCACAAGGTGTATTCGGTGACGTCGTGCCCGCGCTGCACTGAAATCTGCTTGATTGCATTAGCCATGTTGCCCACGGCGATGTCGATATAGCCTTCAGCGACCTGTTCGGGCGTGCGGGCATTGCCGGTTTTGTCTTTGATCTCCTGGGAGAGCGCGGCAAAGTTTTGTTTGACGACATCGCCATCCAACGGCGCGTCGCCATCCACGCCGAACACCGGCGGAAAAAACTGCGGCTGTATTTTGCCGAGCATCACGTTGCAGTCGGTGACGGTCAACGGGCCGTTCTTGCGGTAACTCGCGGGGCCCGGATTGGCGCCCGCCGAATCGGGGCCGACGCGATAGCGCGCGCCGTCGAAATGCAAAATGGAGCCGCCGCCGGCTGCAACCGTGTGAATGCTCATCATTGGCGCGCGCATGCGCACGCCCGCGACCTGCGTCTCGAATGCGCGCTCCATATCACTCAACTGAGCACCCGCGAAATGCGACACGTCGGTCGAAGTGCCGCCCATGTCGAAGCCGATGATCTTATTGAAGCCCGCCGCCGCCGACGTGCGCACCGCACCGACAATACCGCCGGCGGGCCCCGACAAAATCGAATCCTTGCCCTGAAAGCGCCGGGCGTCGGTAAGCCCGCCGTTTGATTGCATGAACATCAGCCGCACGTCCTGCAACTCACTGGCGACGGTATCCACATAGCGGCGCAGAATCGGCGACAGATACGCATCGACCACGGTCGTATCGCCGCGGCTGACCAATTTCATCAGCGGGCTCACTTCATGCGACACCGAAACATGCGTGTAACCGATCTCGCGTGCCATCGCGGCGACTTGTTTTTCATGGTCCTGATAGCGATAGCCATGCATCAGCACAATCGCAATCGAGCGATAGCCGTCGTCAAACACTGCTTCGAGGTCGCGGCGTGTTTGGTCGATGTCGAGTGGGACCAAGACTTCGCCGCGTGCGCTCACGCGTTCATCGACTTCGACGACGCGCGAATACAAAAGCTCGGGCAGCACGATGTGGCGGTCGAAGATGCGCGGCCGGTTTTGGTAGGCGATGCGCAATGCATCGCGAAAGCCGCGCGTGATGAAGAGCGCCGTGCGTTCGCCTTTGCGCTCGAGCAGCGCATTGGTCGCGACCGTCGTGCCCATTTTGACGGCGTCGATCTGATCGACCGGTATGCGTTCACCGGGTGCTACGCCGAGCAAATGCCGGATGCCGGCGACCGCAGCATCGCGATAGCGCGCGGGATTTTCCGACAGTAATTTGTGCGTGACGAGGCTGCCGTCTGGTGTGCGCGCGACGACATCGGTGAAAGTGCCGCCGCGATCGATCCAGAACTGCCAGCGGCTGCGTGAAATCTCGGGTGCGGGCACGGTGAATCAGGCGATTGGAATGAGAGGTCGGAGGAGCGCGGGAAAGACGCAACATAGCAGCATGTATACAGGGCCGCAAGCCGCGGCCATCGTGTTGACAAAGCAATGGATACCGACCAACATCAGCTTTGATACGCGCCGAATTTCAGGGAGAAAACTATGCGAATAAAAACGGTTCTTTGCGCGCTCGTGACGGTGTTGGCAACCGGCGCCGCGCACGCCCAGAAATGGGATATGCCGACGCCCTACAACGACAATGAATTCCACACGCTGAACGTGAAGAAATTTGTCGAGGATGTGAAGCGCGAGTCCGGCGGACAATTCAATATCACCGTGCATGCGAACGGGTCGCTGATCAAGCACCCCGATATTCTGCGCGCAGTGTCCACCGGGCAAGTCAATATCGCGGAGTTTTTGCTCGGCCAGTTCGGTAATGAAG
>JANXRI010000164.1 GCA_025353085.1 Betaproteobacteria bacterium | reverse complement strand
GTGCCGCCGGCGGGATCGTTGCCGAGCGAAGCAATGCGCTCTCTGACTTCGACCTGCGCGAGGATCGCGTTCATTTCGCTGTTCAGGCGCGCGATGATCTCGGGCGGCGTCTGCGCGGGCGCGACCATGCCAAGCCAGTTGTTCACTTCGAAGCCGGGATAGCCGCTTTCCGCGATCGTCGGTACCTTCTGCAGCACGGCAAGCCGCTTCACGCTGCTCACGCCGAGCGCTCTCAAGCGGCCCGCATTGATGAGATCGACCGACGTCGGCCCGGTGCCGAACATGATCGTCACCTGGCCGCCGACGACATCGGTCAAAGCGGGCGCGGCGCCCTTGTACGGAATGTGCACGAGCTGGATGCCCGCCGCGCTTTCGAACAGCTCCATCGCGAGATGAATGGCGCTGCCATTGCCGGCCGATGCGTAATTAAGCTGGCCCGGCTTCGCTTTCGCGAGCGCGACGAGATCCTTCACGGTTTTCACGGGCAGCGAAGGATGCACGACCAGCAAGTTGTACGACGACGCGAAATGTCCGACCGGCGCGAAGCTCTGCACCGGATCGAACGAGAGCTTGTCGTTGAGCGCCGGGCTGGCGGACAGCGCGTTGTTCGTGAAGAGCAGCGTGTAACCGTCAGGCGCTGCGCGCGCCACCGCTTCGGAGCCGATTATGGTGCCGCCGCCCGGGCGATTGTCGACGACGAACTGAGCGCCCAGGCGCTCGCTGTACTTCTGCGCCGCGAGGCGCCCCATGATGTCCACGCCGCCGCCGGGCGTATAAGGCACGATCATGCGCACAGGCTTCGACGGATACTGCTGAGCGTTGGCTGTCGAGGCGCACAGCGCAGCCCCGAGCGCCGCGCACATGCCAGCAGTCGATCGAATCAAAATTGTATTCACGCGAAGTTCAGTGCGAGCCTGACGAAGCGCGCATCTTATCACTCGCGGTGTTTAAGACTTCCACATAGCTGGCCTGTTTCCATCCGCGTCAGGCCGCGCTTATCTGCGGCTACAATCACGCCATCAAAAATATCGGGGGGGCAACGATGAAACCATGGAAATTCGAATTAATCATGAAGCCGCCGGCCAAACCGCTGACCGAAGGCCCGGTGTGGGATGGCGAACATATTTACTTCACGCACATACAAGCGAGCCGCATCATGCGCTACGACTTGCAGAGCGGCGATATCACCGTCGCGCGCGAAGGCACTGACCGCACCAACGGGCTTTGCTATGACGCCAAGGGCACGCTATTCGGTTGCTGCTCGGGCGGTCGATCAATCGTGCGCTTCGACGCCGACGGCAAAAATTCCGTCATCGCCGACCGCCTTGACGGCAAACGCCTCAACACGCCCAATGATCTCGCCGTCGATCGCAAAGGCCGCATCTGGTTCACCAACCCGGTCAACAGCGGCAACTGGGACAAAGATTCCAAAATGGAAGTTGAGGACATGTCCGTGTTGCGCTGTGATCCGCAGCCCGACGGCACCTACACGACCACGCGTGCAACGTTCGATACGACGCAGCCAAACGGCATCCTTATTTCTCAGGACCAAAAGACGCTCTACGTCGCGGAAAGCGGTTACAAGAAAGGCATCGCACGCGAACTGCGCGCGTATCCGATCAAGGACGACGGCAGCCTCGGCACTTACACGACGCTCTTTACCTGGGGCGAGGATTACAGAGACATACATCGCGGCATCGACGGCATGTGCCTTGACATTGAAGGCAACATCGTCGCGACCAACGGCTGGGAACTCGCCGGCCCCGGCCCGATGATTACCGTGTTCTCACCGAGCGGGCGTGTGCTCGAAACACATCCAGTACCCGCGATCCGCCCGACCAACTGCTGCTTTGGCGGACCGGATATGACGACGTTGTTCGTCACGACGACACAGGGGCATTTCTTTAAAGCGCAGACAGATCGGGTGGGTTAGGCGATGTATCCGTAGGCACTACCAAAATGCCATTCGCATTTTAGAATGTACCACTTAGATGATGAGCGGCGATGTTTTTCACCAGCCGAGATCTCTGCCGCATTAAGCCGATCTTTGTGAGTGAAGTTTGGCGGCTACGCACTCGAAATTCCACATCGAGCGAATTATGAGAAACCTCTGAAATAAGGTAACAAATTCGATTTACCAAATGCAAACCCGGCCTGGGTTGTCTCGGGTCGGACCACGCCAAGTCCGCGCAGCTATTAGATTCTCCGCTCAAAATCGCGTGTTTTCCGGCCTTAGAGCGTCGATTTCAGCACGAAAAACATTATTCTAAGTGACAGGAATCTACTGACGCGTTTCTT
>JANXRI010000130.1 GCA_025353085.1 Betaproteobacteria bacterium | reverse complement strand
CGAGTAAAGAAAATTCGTGATGACCAGAAAGTAGGCGATGAAGATAAGCACCATTGCATCGCGCAAGGTGGCCATTTCCATCAGCTTCAACGCGAGCATTACCACCAGCAACGCGACGCCCGAGTCGCGGCCGAGTACGCGGCCATAGCTTATGAAAATGCCGCCGAGCGTGCCGGCCGCGATCAAAATCAAGATCCATTTGCGCGGCAACGCGAGCCCGTTCAACGCCAGATAACCGCGCCATCCGAACAGCATCACGACGAGCCCCGTCACCCACAAGGGCAGGCGCTCAGCATGCGGCGCGGCCACCAGTGCGAGCGAGCCGACCAGCCAGCCGACATGCCGCAGGTGAAAGCGTTCGAGCGCGTTAGTCATGTCTCATGTCGTTCGCTTTTGAACAGCGCGAGCGCTTCGAGGCAACGCTCGCGCTGCGAGTCCCCCGCCACGGGCGGCAGCGTCAGTCCGGGTAGACGCAGGCCATAACTGAGCGCCGCGCTGTTCGCGTCGATCACCCAGCGTGCGAGGCGCTCGAGCCGCGCTTCGACCGGCAACGTCGGGGACATGGCGTTCCAGTCAAGCCACAGTTCGCTCGCGGCGCGGCCACTAAACTGTTTGGTCAACAGCGCTTCTCCGCGCGCAGCGGCCTTCCACGCAATGTGCCGCGGCGAGTCGCCCGGATGGTACGAGCGCAGTCCGGCAAAATCTTCCTGGCCCATGCCATGCGTGATGCCGGTCGCGTCATCGGCGGCAGACGGCGGCAAAGGTACGCGCCCGGCCTCGGGGCGCGGGTACACGACGCACTGCGTGTCGAGTTCGACATACGCCCAGGCATAGCAAATACCGAGCGGAAACTGCGTAAAAAGCTTGAGCCGGCCGGGCCGCAAAAGGCCGCGCCGCGGCGCCGGCACCGGCACGCCGACCGTCGTCGCCTGCAGCGCCGGCACATCGGTATAGAGCAACTCACGCGAGTCGCGCGCGATGCCTATGCTGTATCGGTCAAGTGCGGTCGGATTATCGATGACCAGCGAAAAACGGGCGGTATCGCCCGCGAATACCGGCGGCGCGCGGCCGGTTGTGATCGACAAGCGCGCGAGATTGCGGAACGTATGCAAAATCGCATTGACGCCGAGCGCCGCAAGCAGAAATGTCAGGATAAAACCAAGGCTCAGGTTGTAATTAATCGACCCGCTTAACATCAGGGCCAGTGCGCCGACGAACAGGATGCCGTGGCGCGACGGCACGATAAAAATGCGCCGCTGCACGAGTTCCACGCTGGTCGTCGGCTCGCCGCCCAGTTGAAACAGCCAGCGATCAATCGACAGGCGAAGCGCGCGGCAGGGCGCCGCCAGGGTACGCCCGAAGGACCGCAGCGGCGCCGTCATACGATACGGAGCCGCAACACGCTGGGCGGTCTTAGCTGGCACGCCTCATGACCGATCCGTCACGGTATCGGCACCGCTTCGATCAGTTGGTTGGCGACCGTGGCGCCGTTGATGCGCAGGTTATCGCGCGCGATAAATAACCGGTGGCCGACGACGGCTGGCACGATTGCCTGTACATCCTCGGGCAGCACCTGGCGGCGTCCGTTCATCATTGCCCAGGCGCGCGCTGCGTTTAGCAACGCGAGTGCGGCGCGCGGCGACAATCCATTGACATATTCCGGCGACTTGCGGCTGTAATTGACCAGCGCCTGCACATAGTCAAGCAGGGCCGACGAGGCGTGCACTTCGCGCGCATCACGTTGCAGGGCGGTCAGATCTTCGGGCTGAATGCACGGCGCCAGCTGCGGCAACAGATCGCGACGATCGATACCCTGCAGCAGCGCGCGCTCGGCGCCGGCATCCGGATAACCGAGCTCGATGCGCATCAGGAAGCGGTCGAGCTGCGATTCCGGCAGCGGAAACGTGCCGATCTGGTGCGACGGATTTTGCGTCGCGATGACAAAAAATGGCTCGGGCAGCGGCCGCGTTTCGCCCTCGGCTGTCACTTGTTGCTCTTCCATGGCTTCAAGCAGCGCGCTTTGTGTTTTGGGTGTCGCCCGGTTGACCTCGTCGGCCAAAATAACTTGCGCGAAGATGGGGCCGGGGTGAAAGCGAAAAGTACTGGCTTCACGGTCGAAGATGGACACGCCGAGGATATCGGCCGGCAACAGGTCGCTCGTAAACTGTATGCGCTGAAATTGCAGGCCCAGCGTGATTGCCAGCGCGTGTGCGAGCGTGGTCTTGCCGACGCCGGGTATGTCTTCGATCAGCAAATGGCCGCGCGCGATAATACAGGCGATAGCGAGCCGAATCTGATGTTCTTTGCCGAGT
>JANXRI010000116.1 GCA_025353085.1 Betaproteobacteria bacterium | reverse complement strand
GCAGTTGACTGATGCCCAGCGGCTACGCGTGATCCTCGCCCGCGCATTCGCGAAATTCATGCTCGCAACCGCCGCTCCGCCGGGCCTGCTAACCGTTCAACTCAACGCAAATTGACAGTCCGACTGCTTTTTTTAGGTTCAATGGCGAAACGGCCGGGATCTTCGGCGCGATCACGGCCGTACCCGAGCCCGGCACTTTTCCGCTCGTCGCTCTCGGTCTGGCGTTTCTTGCTTTCGCCAAGCGCAGAGTCCGCAAGACTGCCGATTGATATTTCCGTCGACCGACTGCGTTGGCAGGTGTTGCGCGACCGGTTACTGCGGCAGGTCTGAGATGGCAACCATCAGGCAACGACTTTTCGCAACTGAAAAATTGCGGTATGCAGAATTTGGGTGACGACTTGACCGTCGCGCATCAAGCACCCGTAAAGCCGGACAAACTCATGGCCTCTACGCCGCCACTTCTCTTCGGGAATCGCGCGCACTTCAAATGTCTCGCCGGCGCGCGCGATGTCGTGAAATGAGATGCGGCTGCCGGTATGTATCCAGGCGGGCAGCGTAAAGCGATTACGCAACACGAGATTGGCCTGGCGCAAGATAAATCCGGGATGCAGCGCCGGCGCCGCCCCCTCGCGATAAATCGCGAGATCATCGTGCACGTCGGCGCACCACTCGAGATTATCGGCGGGCGTCGGTGTCCACGCTAGCGCCGGGAACGGCACGCCGATTTCCATCAAATCCCAACCGATCAACTGTTTTTCGCGCGGTAAAGCCGGCGCAATTTTCGCGCGCGCGTCCACGGTCAGCGGTGCTTCAGCCAGTTGTGCCGACATGCTTGCAAGCTCGACACCTTGTTCGTTCAAGCAAGTCACCGCATAAGACTCTGGCGTGGTCGCGGGCTTGCAATGAACCGCCAGCAACTCGTCTTCGTAGGCGGGCTTGGCAAACGTAACATCGGCGCTGCCGCGCGCGAGCCACTCGACGCCATACTTTGCGACTAGCGGGTACGTCATATGGCTGAACACCGTGACCCCCGGCACAAGCGCGCCCTTAAAGCCGTACTGGGAGGCGACATCGTCGCTATGCATGCGATTCTCTGAACTCGCATGCGTATTGTGCGTTCGCACTGAATACACGGACGATGTTTGAGTGTCGATCGATGAAACACTCATATCGCCGCCCTTATCACTCATTAAGTGTCGCTTCGTTAGTCGTCGCTTCGATATGTCCGCTCCCGCGCCACTTCTTCGTTCCGTCCCGCCTTTGCCTCACACCTGCCAAGTTTATTAAAGGGTCAGGACTATCGCACAGTGGAGGAAACGTTCACCTTGGCATTCGTACCCAGTGCATCGGTCTTGCCGGTCGTCATCGCCTTCACAAATCCATAAGCGCGCATGATAGCCGAGCCCGGCGCGTCCCAGTACTCTGCTTCGTCGATGCTGACTTTAAGCAGCACGAGATCGGGGTCGTCGAGCCCCGCTGGAAACCACGGCTTTATCCAGGGCGTCCACATCTCCTTCATTTTTTCCTTGTCGCGGGTGACTTCCGCCGTCCCCGAGATCGAAACGTAATCCTGCTTATCTGGCCGCTCATAAGTGAGGCCAACGCGCGTGTCCTCTCTGATCTCATCCATTTTTGGCGATGATAGGGAGGTAAAGAACCATAATCGCGCCTGCGTATCCATTTTCAGCGTCGACAGCGGGCGACTGCGCAGCGACCCATCCGATGCCACGGTAGTCAACATTGCAAACTTGATGTCGCCAATCAGTTCAGCGATTTTTTCGAGATCGTCAGTCGTTTGCTTTTCAGTGTCCATACGCCATCCTTTTAAAAATTCACCGCCAAGCCTGACGGAGCCGCAAAGGATGCGATATCGATTGCGCCACGACCGTCAGTGCAGCGCCGATTCGGACGTAGGAATTTTAGCGATTTGGGACTCGTCACCAGCGACGATGAGACCGCACGTTTCGAACTTCAGCGCTTTTTCGTATCGGCACGCGCGCCGAATAAGCCGAGATCGATCGCCATGCCCATTGCCTGATAACCGAGGCGATTCGGATGCAGCTTGTCGCCCGGGCCGCCGACGGTATTGTCGGGTATGAACTCGGCTTGCATGCCGCCGGTCTGCGAATCGGTGGTCGCGCGATCGAAATCCGCGACGCCGTCGAACACGCCGCTGGTGCGGATAAATTCATTGAGCGTTTTGCGCTTATCATCCTGTAAATCGAAACCATGGGCGGCGCTGGTGCTGCCAAGCGCGGAGGTGAGCGTGGCGCCAATCACTTTCACGCCGGGAAGGCGCGCGCGAATACGTTTCACACCGTCGCGCATGCCCGCAATGACCGCCTCCGCTTCGGCATTGCCGTTTTTGCTGAAATCATTAATACCTTCGAGCCAGATCACTGCCTTCACGCCGGATAGTGTGAGCACGTCCCGCTCAAGGCGCTGCAGTGCGGCAGGGCCCCCGGGAAACGGCTTCTGCGGCGAATATTCTGTCGGCCCGATGACCTGATTACCGCCGATCCCGGCGTTCACCACAACCATGCGTCCGTTCAACCGCCGCGCCAGCACATCCGGCCAGCGGTCGTCGCCGTTGATCGTCGACGCAGTGCCATCGGTAATTGAATCGCCGAACGCGACGATACTACCGACGTCCGTGGGTGCGGCCATATCCATCGCATCAAGGAAATACCACGATGCAGTGGCGAACGGAAAGGCCGCTTCGGCCATATCATTGCCCTTCGCGCCCGCGCCCGGTAATGTCACATAGGAGGATTGCAGCGCCTTCGCGTGCCACGTCATGGGTCCGCTCGAGCCCGCGACATGAAAACTTACCGCGAGTTTTCGCCCGCGCAACTCATTGCCTTTGGTGACGAACCGCAATTCCGTCCGATCGCTCCACGCGGAGTCGCCAGCCTGCACCGTAACGCTGCGTTTGCCGCCGAATGTGATTGGGCGATTCGTTCCTGGAATAACCGCCGAACCCGACCATTGCATACCAACATATGCGCCATCGAAGGTCACGGGTTGCGTGCCCAACGCGTTGGAAAAACGAAAGCGCGCATTGGTGCCCCAATACTCTGGTTTGACGATCAGACGAAATGATTGATCGCGCGCACCGGCTTCAGGAGCCGGAAACACCAAGGAGAGATTAGGCTGAGCAGACGGATTACCAATCGGATAAGGACCGTGCACCGACGCGGCCCAACTCGTGACCCAATGCGTGGTCTCGGCGGCCAATGTCGATAGTGATCCCGCGAAATACGACAACGCCAGGAAGCACTTCACGAGATTCGACATGGCGCTCTCCTTAATCAAGGTGAAATTTTTACGGAAGCAGGAACGCGAGTGGGATGCCCCCGGCTGCGGCGGCCCGGCCAACGCGCGTCACTACCCGCAGCGGGCTGATTCTACTCCGCGCTCTATGAAACTTGACGCCGCACTCGCAATGTTGGGGCGCGTGTAGAATCGCTGCATCAAGGAGCTACCTGCATGAGCACTTACGTCGATGATGTCCTGATCAAGGATGAAGTGGTGATGTACCGCGGCCACCTCACGTGGTGGGCGTTTTTCTGGTGGATTCTGTTTGGCCTGCTGCTGCTCGCTGCATTCGGCCTTGGCCTGTTGTTATTGTTGTGGGCCTGGCTTTTGTATCGTTCAACCGAACTCGCGGTCACCAATAAACGCATCATCGTGAAGTCGGGCTTCATTCAGCGCAATACAACCGAAATGTTTCTCGAAAAAGTCGAAAGCATCCAGGTTGACCAGGGCGTGTTGGGCCGCATGTTCGACTTCGGGACGATCACTGTTTCCGGGACCGGCGGCGACCGCTCGCCGATTCGCGATGTCTCCAGGCCGCTCGAGTTTCGCAGAGCTTTCATGACGGCGGTCGACGCTAACCGCAGATAAACAGGCGGTCGCTGTTCTAACCAAACCTGCAGAAAGCCTGCTGGCCCTCATGCCCGCAATCCTTATTCGACCTTGGCGCCGGTCAGCTTGATGAGCTTCGCGTACTTTTCATAATCCGCCTTAATCCGCGCGTCGAATTCTTCAGGCGTGCCGCCGAGCGCATCGAGCGCGCTGCCGGCCAGCAACTGGCTCACGTCCGGCGACTTTAACGCCTTATTGATCTCGCTGTTCAGGCGACTGACGATGTCTTTCGGCGTGGCGGCTGGCGCAAACACGCCGACCCACGGGCTCATCTCATAGCCAGGCACGCCGGCCTCTGCGATGGTTGGCACATTCGGCATAGTCGCCGTGCGTTTCACCGACGATACGCCGAGTGCGCGCAGGCGCCCGGCCTGCACGTGCGAAAGCACCGTTGAAACCGTAGCGAGCGAAGCCTGGGTTTCGCCGGACAGAAGCGCAGTGACCTGCGGCGCGCCACCTTTGTACGGCACATGCACGATGTCGATGCCCGCCATCGCAACGAGGAGCGCCATTGAAAGATGCGGTGCGCTCCCATTGCCCGACGATGAATAATTGATGGTCCCGGGGCGCGCTTTCGCAAGCGCAATGAAGTCCCTGACCGTTTTCGCGGGCAACGATGGGTGGACCGTCAACACGCCGGGTTGCGCGGCCAGCAAGCCAACACCGGTAAAATCCTTCAGCGTATCGTACGGCAGCTTTTTATACAGGTGCGCGTTGCCGACATGACTCGTGGAGTGAACCATGATTGTGTAGCCGTCAGCCGGCGCTTTCGCAACGACATCGGCGCCGATGCTGCCCGCCGCGCCGGCACGGTTGTCGATGATGAATTGCTGGCCGGTGTATTCCGCAACTTTTTGCATCACGATGCGGCCAACAACGTCATTGGAGCCGCCCGGCGGCCACGGAATTACGACACGAACGGGCTTGCTCGGATAAGTCTGCGCCGCTACGACGCCGCCGATCAACGCCAGCGCCACACCTACTCCTATTCTTTTCACCTGCTCCTCCTATTTTTAATCTTGAACCGCCGGGGACGCGAAGGAACCCGCGAGGCGGTCAATCCACTGAACCGGGTAATTTGTTGTCCAACAAAAGCGCCTTGCCGATCGCCGCTGTATTTCTTGTCTTTGCTTTTCCTTAGTGTCCTTCGTGTCCTTCGCGTCCTTGGACGTGAAGTCTCTTGACCTTCATCTAATGCCGCGAACAACGCACATTATCGGGACAATCGCGCGGGCTTTCGATTGCCAAAGCGGATAAAATCGGCGTCACGATAACACGCACCCCGTTGATCTGGAGAATACACGATGTCGCTTCCTCTCGAAGGCGTGAAAGTACTCGATTTCACCGCCATCATGGCCGGACCTTATTGCACGCTGATGCTCGCTGACATGGGCGCGGACGTGACCAAGATCGAAACTTTCCCCGAAGGCGACGGCTCGCGCCGCTTTGAGCCGAAGGTCAACGACGAGAGTTATTGCTTCGCCGTCTTGAACCGCAACAAGAAGAGCGTCGCGCTCGACATGAAGCAGGCGCAGGGCAAAGAAATTTTCATGAAGCTCGCCGCGTCGACCGACATCATCGTCGAGAACTTCCGCCCCGGCGTCACCAAAAAACTCGGCATCGATTAC
>JANXRI010000106.1 GCA_025353085.1 Betaproteobacteria bacterium | reverse complement strand
TACCTCGTGTTTCGCGCCGTGCATTGAACAAGTGTTCCGCCGTCCAGGCCGCTACCGTGCAGAGTAAGCAGGGCGCTATTTCCTCCGCATGACGGCGGATCCGGCCATTTGAATGAGGCTGTATCGAACCGTACGTATGATAGGAGATGGCCTGCGCAAGCGCTCTTGACCGCGATCAAGATTCGCCGAGGGGTGACGCCACCCAATCCACGGCCGGCTTCCCCTTCTGCGAGTCGAGGCCGGAATTCGCTATACTCCCCAGTCGCTGCGGACCGACCCGCGACTGCCAATATGCCTGTGCTCGCAATCCATCCTGAAGCCAAAATCGTGCGCCTGCAGTTGCGCCAGAACTTCGTGCTTCGCTCCATGACCAGCGAAGAATGGCAGCAACTCGAACCGTTGCTCGATATCACCGATTATGCAAAAGGCGCGCTGCTCGAAAACCAGGGCGATTCGTCGATGCAGCAATATTTCATTCTCGACGGAATCCTCAAGCGCGTGGTGTCGACGCCGACCGGCAAGGAAATGATTCTGCGCTTTGCCGCCGAAACTGAAATCGACACCAGCTACGCGGCATGGCGTCTGAAGACGCCGATCCCGTATTCGATCCGCGCCGTTACGCGAGTGCGCACGGCGCGACTGTCGATGGAAGAGTGGGGCGCGTTTATGGAACGGCATCCGTCGGTCAAAAGCGGTTTCGAATTTGAGGTCATGAAACTGATGAGCGAAGTCATGGCGCATACGATCACGCTGCATCTGCTCGATGCGCCCGGCCGCGTTGCGCGCTTCATGCGCAAGCACGCCTCGTTGGTCGAACGCCTGCCGAAGAAAGAACTAGCGGCGTATTTAAACCTCTCGCCGGAAACACTTTCCCGCTTAAAAAAACGCGGCAAAATCTAAGCTGCCCGGCAGCTATGACCAAGGTCATAGGCCGGATGTAGGCGCCGCTCTCTACCAGCCTGCGCGTCCATTTGCACAGTGAAACCACTGCGTGCGCCTGCGGCGCCGACACCTTGCGCCGGTTAATGCGCGCCAAAGGTCATAGGCCGTCCCGCGTATTTTTCTTTTCCCTGCCGGCGCTGAGAATGGCTTCACGCGGACGGACCTTTCCGGTCGCGGAAAAAAGGGGGGCGCCATGGAACACGCTGGACACTACGTTTCAACCGATTCATATTTGACCGCCAAAGCGGCGACCGTTCGTAACGCGCTTTATTACATCACTCAACGGGTGCTCGCGATATTGGGATTGCTCGTATTTGTTTACGGCCTGCTCGCCGCTGAAGTCGAACTGGCCAAGCTGGAACAAGTCACCTGGCCCGGTGGTCATTAACTAACACTAACGCTGCGTTTATACGATCGAGCGCTGCCTGCCGTGCGCGCAGTGGTTTTAAAACAAGCAGCGCCAACACTGCCGCCACGGCGTTCATGCCGGCGGCGCAATAAAACGCATTGTGCCATCCGGTGCTCGGCAATAAAACTGTGCTGAATGACATCACGATAAACGCCCCGGCGCCTTTCGCCGTATACAGCAAACCCGCATGAGTTGCCGCCTGTTTCTCGCCGAATGAATCGGCACTGGTTGCAGGAAACAAACTGTAGATCTCGCCCCATGCGAAAAAGATCAGACCGGTCAGCACAACAAACCACACTGGCTCGTGACCGAAGCGCGCAAGCGCGACAATCGCGGCAGCCTCAATGGAGAACGCAATACCCAGCGTGGTCTCACGGCCGAGGCGGTCGGACACCCAGCCGAAGAACGGCCGCGCCAGACCGCTGAAGACCCGATCTATCGCGAGCGCGAAAATGAGCGCGGGCAGCGTCAGCGCTAGTAACGAGACGGGCACATTGGCGACCTTATATTCTTTGGCGATCGCTGCCAGCTGGCCGATTGCCATCAACCCCGCCACCGCAACCAGCACGAACATCAAATACATGACCCAAAACACGGGTGTGCGCAAAATTTCGAGCGGGCCATAATTGCGCGGCGTGTTTAGCGGGTCAATTGGGTCTGCGCGAACATCAGGGGTGGTTGGCGATGCGAGGAATGCCGCTGCCACGAACACGATTGCGCCTTGGCCGAGGCCGAAATACAGAAAGGCGTTTTCATAGCCGAACGTCTGAATAACCGAGTGAATCGGCAGCACCGTCGCCGCCGACACGGTGCCAAAGCCCGCCGCGGTCAAGCCGACCGCCAGGCCGCGTTGCGCAGGAAAACATTTGAGCGCATGGCCAATGCAGGCGCCGAAGACAGCGCATGCACCGACGCCACCGATCGCGGCGCTCACGTACAGAGTCGCTAATGATTGAGCATAAGCGTTTACGCACCAGGAAATCCCGACGAGCAAGCCGCCCGCCATGGCGACCGGCCGCGCACCGAGGCGGTCGGCGAGGTAACCTGCAACAGGCATCAACCAGGTTGAAGCAACGATAAAAATCGTAAACGCGATCTGTATCTCAGCGCGTCCCCACTGCATTTTTGCGTCGATTGGATTGACGAACAGCGCCCATCCATATTGCAGATTCGCCACCATCACCATGCAGATGATACCGGGCGCGAGCTGCGGCCAACGCGGGTTGGGACCAGTAGCGGGGACTTGTGGATCGCGTTCCATCAATCTTCCCTTTTAATCGCCGGCTGATGGTTCACGCGTTGACACACGATTTGTCCGTCAGATTTTTTGTCGAATGGACGGGCAGACAACCAACGCATCGTTCTGGGCCGGCGCCTATGATAGCCAACAACGCGCTTAGGCAGCTCGTATCAAGCCGCCGTAAGCGCGTTGGCGTTCAGCGCGGTCTTACTCGATCGCATTGTCTGCGCTGAATGGTGAGGCCTAGCGCTTTCGCGACCTTGCGGTTGCTTGCCGGTTCAACTTTCGTGGACTGCTCTACCGGCAGGCCAACTTTCGGCACCATCACGCGACCATACCCGCAATGACGGCATTACCGGACACTTACGCTTCCCCGGCGATTCTTTTCCTAATGATAGGCCTCAAGACGAAAAGAGCCAGCACCGCTGCCGTGATGTCGAAGGTGGCGGCAATGTAATAGGGCACCGAGAAAGAGCCGGCATAAACAGCAGCCACTGCAGCCGCACCCCATCCGGCCATAATGGAAGCCAGCCCTTTGGCCGTATACAGTATCCCGTAGTTGCCAGTGGCGTTTTTCGGGCCGAAGACATCTCCCGTTATAGCCGAGAACAATGCGTATATTTCGCCCCAGGCGAGAAAGACAAAGGGCATCAGGATCATGAACGCAATTGGGCTTCCCGAGATCTGCGTCATCAGGAAGATGAGCACACCTTCAAGCGCAAAGGCAAAGGCCATCGTGTATTCGCGGCCGAACCTGTCTGAAACGGCGCCCCACATGATTCTGGCGAACGCATTGGTAACTCCCGCCAGGGTTGCAACGAACGGGACAATGGCGATACCCATGACCGTCGCGTCGAAAACGTTCAGGGACTTGGCAATCTGCGACATGTTGCCGGTCGTCATCAGTCCGCCGGCGCAGACCATGAGGAACATGATGTACATGATGTAAAACTCTTTTCGCGACATCATTTGGGTCGCAGAGAATTCAAGCCGCGTTTGCACAACCGCCTTGGGCTGCACCCAATCTTTAGGCACCCAGCCTTTGGGAGGGTGATGCAGAATCATCGCCATCGCGATAGCGACAACGCCCTGACCAATACCCCACGCGGTCATGGCGCCAGCCCACCCCATGGACGCAATGCTGCCGCTGATCGGGATGAGCGTAAGCGCTGAACCCCCGCCGAATCCCGCGGCAGTCAGGCCGGCCGCCAATCCCCTCTTGTCGGGAAACCATTTGACCGCATTGGCAACCGTTGCGATATAGATGATGCCCGCGCCGGTACCGGCGAGCACCCCATAATAGATGTACAAGTGGAAAACAGATGTTGCGAACAGGCCTCCCAGCGTCCATCCCAGAAAGATGAGCACGGAACCGAAGAGCATGAGATTGCGGATACCGAATTTATCGATGAAGTACCCGGCGACCGGTACCGGCCAGGTTTCAAAAAGAATGAACAGCGTATAAATCAGCGCAATTTCGGAGTACGGCACAGTCGCAAACTGTTGCTTGATCCCCGGCGTAAAAAGAGTGAACGCATATTGAAAGTTCGATATGACGACCATCGCCGTGACACCGGCAGCCAATTGAATCCACCGGTTACCGACGATCGGACCGTACGTTTGTTTTGCGAGATCCATCTGAGCGGTGCTCTCGTTTGACATGTGGCCTCCTCCTTAAAAATTTTTTGTGCCCGACATCATCAACGTGATGCGGTGCTGTACATCAAATGCAATTCAACAACCTCTAAATTCGGATTCGCGTGTTGCTATAACTATATTTTAACCTTCACTTGACCAGCACGATCGGTACCTCGCTCAGGCGCAATACTTTGTCGGCAACCGACCCCATCAACAAGTTGGCCACCGTGCCTATGCCGCGCCTGCCCATAACGACCTGGTCGAGCTTTTGCGCTTTGACGAATTGGCAAATCGATTCGGCCGCGTCGCCGACGTTGATGTGATAGGTGTACTTAACGCGCGCGGCGTCGAGCAGTTGACGGGCGGTAGCGAGCGCCTTGATGCCTTCATCGTGATGAAATTTCTCAGCCTCCTCGCGCACACCCCGCACGGTACCGGGGAACGCATGTTGGACGTTAAGCAGATGGATGT
The DNA here is from genome assembly GCA_025353085.1 of Betaproteobacteria bacterium. GTDB lineage: Bacteria > Pseudomonadota > Gammaproteobacteria > Burkholderiales > SG8-41 > PALSA-1004. The sequence continues at coordinate 1,498 of JANXRI010000106.1, read as the reverse complement.
CGAGCGGTTCCTTGAAAAGCGACGTTTGCGCGATCAGATATTCGACTGCGCGCAAACAATTGTCAGAGCCATCGACCGGAACCAGAACTTTTAGCATTGCATGCTCCTTGTTTTGACCGTGGCCGGCTTACTTGTTTTGCTCGTCGCCGGCGGCCAGATCGACGGCCTGCGCTCGCGCCACGCGCGCGTGCATGATCTTGCCCGCAAGAATAACCAGCGCCGCACCCAGGATCTGTGCCCAGCTGATGTCGCCGACCAACGGTAGATGAATATGAATCCACGGCATGTGGGCGGCGATCCAGTCGACGAGGGCCGGGTCGGTGATCAGCATTTCGCCGGCCACCCACCCGAGTAACGCCGCGCCGCCCGTGATGATCAGCGGATAGCGGTCCATCAGTTTCAGGATAATGGTACTGCCGAAAATAATCAGCGGGATGCTGATCGCGAGGCCGAGCATCAGCAGGATGTTGTCGCCCTTGGCCGCGGCCGCCACGCCAATCACGTTGTCGAGACTCATTACAAGGTCGGCGATCAGGATGGTGCGGATGGCCGCCCACAGGTTGCCGGTCGATTTGATGCCGTCTTCGCCGTCTTCCTCGGGCACCAGCAACTGCACCGCAATCCAGAACAGCAACAACGCGCCGATAAGCTTCAAGTACGGCAGCTTGAGCATTTCGACCGCGACGATGGTCAGGATGACGCGCAGGATAATCGCGGCCACCGAACCCCAGATGATGGCCTGCTTCTGCTGATTCGGCGGCAGTGAGCGCGCGGCGAGCGCGATCACGACCGCGTTATCGCCGGACAGCACGATGTTAACTATGATGATCTGGCCAAGCCCGACCCAAAAGAGGGGATTGGATAAATACTCAATCATGCGCGTGGCTCCTCGAATTGCCGAATCTGTTTTTACTTCGCGGTGTCGCGCGAGAGGTTGAAACTATACACGCGGCCGACGCATGCGTCACGGCGACCGCGGAAGGCTTCAGCTCGGGTGAGTGCGGGAAGTTTAATCGAGCACTAAAACAATCCAACGACTTTGCCGTCGTCCGTCAGGTCGATCTTTTCCGCGGAAGGCACTTTCGGCAATCCCGGCATCGTCATGATATCGCCGCACACCATCACGACGAATTCAGCGCCGGCGGCGAGCCTTACTTCGCGTACATTGATGATATGTCCCGATGGCGCGCCGCGGACTTTCGCGTCCGTTGTAAACGACGATTGGGTCTTGGCCACGCATACCGGGTAATGGCCGTAGCCGTCTTCCTGCAGTTTCTGGATCTGGCCGCGAATCTTCGCGTCGGCGGTGACTTCCTTCGCGCCGTAGATTTTGGACGCGATCTTGTTGACCTTCTCCCACAGCGTGTCCTCATCTTCGTACACATATTTCATCGGCGTCGGTTTGTTCTCGATGAGTTCGACCACCTTGCGCGCGACATCAGTCGCGCCGGCGCCACCCTCAGCCCAGTGCCGCGCGACGAGCACGGTCGCCCCGAGC
>JANXRI010000033.1 GCA_025353085.1 Betaproteobacteria bacterium | reverse complement strand
ACGTCCTCGTCTTTCGCCATGATGCGGCCGGTTTTCAGACCCGCGGCAACGTAGATTTCCTGCGTGAGGTTGTCGGCTGGCGCATTGAGCCGCGCGCGCAATTCCTGCTCTTCGCCATCCTGCGTGAACGTGATGCAGTCCATCGGGCAGATATCGACGCACGCATCGCATTCGATGCAAAGTTTTTCGCTGAATACGGTCTGCGCATCGCAGTTAAGGCAGCGCTCCGCCTCGGCAAACGCAAGCTTTGGATCGAAACCGAGCTCGACTTCGACCTTGATGTTCTTCAAAGCGATCTTCTGATCTTTAAGCGGCACCTTGTAGCGCTGATCGTTTGAGATCGCGTTGTCATAGCTCCACTCATGGATGCCCATCTTTTGCGACATCAGGTGCACCATGGGCGCCGGCCGCTCTTTGACGTTTTCGCCGTTGCACAATTTGTCGATCGAGATCGCCGCTTCATGGCCATGAGCGACTGCCCAGATGATGTTCTTGGGCCCGAACGCCGAGTCGCCGCCGAAGAATATATGCGGCAACGACGACTGCATCGTGATTTTGTCGACCACGGGCATACCCCATTTGTCGAACTCGATCCCGATGTCGCGCTCGATCCAGGGAAATGCATTTTCCTGGCCGACCGCGACGAGCACATCGTCGCATTCGAAAAGCTGGTCGGGCTCGCCGGTCGGCACCAGATTCCGCCGGCCGGGTGTGCCAAATGAGGCATCGTATACGGCCTTCACTTTTTCGAACAGCATACCGGTGAGCTTGCCGTTATCATGTATGAACGATTTCGGCACGAGGTAGTTCAGGATCGGAATGCCTTCATGCTGGGCGTCTTCTTTTTCCCACGGGCTTGCTTTCATTTCCTCGAAGCCCGAGCGCACAATGACTTTGACCTCTTCGCCGCCCAGCCGCCTGGAAGAACGGCAGCAGTCCATCGCCGTGTTGCCGCCGCCCAGCACGATCACGCGCTTGCCGATTTTGTCGACGTGGCCGAACGACACACTATTCAACCAGTCGATGCCGATGTGAATGTTTTTGGCCGCCTCCTGGCGACCCGGCAGTTCGAGGTCGCGGCCGCGCGGCGCGCCGGTGCCGACGAATATCGCGTCGTATTTTGCATCGACTACTTGCTTCAAACTTTCGATGCGTTCGCCGCCGCGAAATTCGACGCCGATGTTGAGGATGTAATTTACTTCTTCGTCGATCACCGATTCGGGCAGGCGGAATTTGGGAATTTGCGTGCGGATCATGCCGCCCGCGCGCTGGTCGCCATCAAATACGATCACTTCGTAACCGAGCGGTGCGAGATCGCGCGCGACCGTCAACGAAGCGGGGCCGGCGCCGATCAATGCAACACGTTTGCCATTTTTCCTCAGCGGCGCTTTGGGCAGTCGCGCGGTGATGTCGTCTTTGTAATCGGCAGCGACGCGCTTCAAGCGGCAGATCGCTACGGGTTCGGGTTTTTCACCGTTGTTTTCTTCAACGCGGCCGCGGCGGCAGGCGGGTTCGCAAGGCCGGTCACAGGTGCGGCCCAGAATGCCGGGGAATACATTCGATTCCCAGTTGACCATGTACGCGTCGCTGTAGCGGCCTGCGGCTATCAGGCGGATGTATTCGGGAACCGGCGTGTGGGCGGGGCAGGCCCATTGGCAATCTACTACTTTGTGAAAATAGTCGGGATGGTGGATATCGGTCGGCTTCAAATCGTCTCCTCGTTACGCCTTAACGTTTGTTCTGTGCTCAGCCATGGATATAAGACGTATAACGCGTGAGCCGTAAAACGGATGCATTGGCGACTGTTGGGGTGGCCAATAGTTTACCCTCGCCGATAGCCGCTGAAAAGGCCTTCCATTTCAAGTACTAGTGTCAAAGTCATGAAGCTATATCAGTTACTAATCGCAGCGCCTTTGCAAACGGCGTCGATATGGCAATAACCGATCAGGAACCTTCAGGTAAATCCCTAATTTTCCAGTGAAAAAGTGCGGTTTAACTGCAGTCACAATCGATACGGGTTAAAATGTCCAGTCATCCTGATATTGAAGGTCAAGCATGAAACCAAAAATCACTGTCGCTTGGGAGCATCTCGGTACTGTCGGCGGCACGCGCTACGATTCATCCAAATGGACGGAAGACCGTTCGACCCTGTGGGTTACGCTGTGGTCAGACCAGTTGAAGCGCGTCAGTAGTGGTGTCTACCGCTACACGCTGTGCGAAGACAAGGATCTCGAGCGGTCAACCGGCGCCCGCCACCACGCGAATGTGAGCGAAGCGATCGAACGCGGCGTTCCCGTCAAAGGTTTTCTGGTGTGGCCGAAAAAAGAACAAACCGCGCAGGGCCATCGGGGTGTCGAAGACGCAGACCCGAAACGCCAGTATGAAATCGAAGTTGAAAGCCGCGAGGGCAACCACGTTGTCGCGCTCGCCAAAGGCATGTAGTCGGGCGCAGTTGCGATTAGTGCCACGTCATATCGATTTCGCATAGTCTGCTTACGCGCTTGAAGTTAATGCTGTTCGCAACATTGCTCCAACACATCTGCCGCTGAAGGTTAAGCGCGTCTTACCCGCGCGGCATTGAAGCGCGTATTTGTGCAAAAGTCGCGTGCAGTGCGTGCCGCGGCCGGGCACGGGATTTGCGATTGTTGTCCGCATGGACGACTCTCCGCACACATCAGCGCTAATTTACGACGGCATTTCGGCGTCTTGTCGACGCGCCGACGGTCAACGCAGGCGCTCACGCACGTGATCCGCGCCGCCAACGATATCGACGATCTGCAACGCAGCATACAGCTCGCGTTCGCGGTGCCCGAGTCGCATGTTGCGAGCGCGATCGGCTATTTGATCGGCGAGGGGCCGGCTGACGGGAATTTTTCCGATGGGGTTGCGTCGATGTTCGAAGCACTCGCGACCCCGCAGGGATGGGCGCTGTGCGCGGACTTGCTCAGAATCCGGCTTGAACTGCGAGCCGAAAAGTTGCGGCAAACCCGCGACGTTGAAGGCTTCTACAAATCGTTATTGAAGCGCAATCGCAGCAAGTCCTGATGCTGTAACCGCGAGCGCTTCGATTGCGCTCATCAAACTGCTTTACGCTTTCGCGCCGTCACTAATTTGACGAGGGCCGGTGTCTTCGTCGCAGGCAGCGTCTTCGTTATGGACGGTGTTTTCTTCGGGGCGGGTGTCTTGGTCGATGAAGGCCGCGGTTCGATTACCAATTCGGGGCCGCGCAGAAAAACCTGCACTTTCAATTCAAGAAACCCGTGGCGCAGACCATCAAACTCGCGCTTGGGGTCGGCCACATATTCACTGATTTGGTTAAAGCCGAGAACCGCAACGTGATCAGTGCGGATATTTCTAATGCGCACTTGATCGTCTTCGGTTTCCTGCACGAGCCAGTCATCATCCATGATCCTGAGCTCGGTGACGCCGCGAAAGCGTCGTGCCGGAGGCCGTAGCCTGACCCGGTGATGTATGCATTTCGCAAGTTTGGTTTTGGTGACTGCCATAAGGTAACGCTTTTAGTGCGCGCGACTACGGGGTCTCGCCCCCGGCCGGTGGCTGGGCGGCAGGCGCATCCGTAGCGGTTTCTGGCTCGGCCGGGTTGTCACCGAGCTTGCGCAGGCGTTTTTCCTCTTTCTTCTTTTTCTTCGCCAGCTCTTTCTGGCGTTTTTCAAATTGGTAGTTAGGTTTGGCCAATGGCTTGTCCTGTTAGCGGAGGGTATTCCGATTATGCGCCCGTGGACGGCCGTTTGGGAGCAAATTCGGCAGCCTCAACGCGGGCCGGTTATACCAACGCGGGCCATCGCGATAATACGCAACCGGTGTCAAGTATACCGGGGCCGGAGCCATTGCGACTGGCGGTGAGCCGAACTGAACGAACACATCAACGCCGGCGAACGCCGGTGCGGCGAGAAGCGAACCCGTTATTGCGACGATTCCCAAAATCGTTTCATGATTGATCTCCTTGATCGCCTGAACTCATAAGTGAGTCCGGGGCTGAATGCGGTGACTTCAATCCACGCACCATCAGTTACGCAGTTCGATCCTCGAACACTATGGCCACGCAGTTAACGGTTGTGTCTCATTGTAACGAGGGTGCAACAACCCCGCCGATTCAAAATTGGTACCGGTTATTTTTTTGCTGGCATCAGATCGGTGCAAACGCCTTCATACACTTCGGCCGCCATGCCCATCGATTCGCCGAGCGTCGGATGCGGATGAATGGTCTTGCCGATGTCGACAGCGTCCGCGCCCATCTCTACCGCCAACGCGAGTTCGCCGATCAGATCGCCGGCGTGCGTGCCGACGATGCCGCCGCCAAGAATGCGATGCGTTGCATGATCGAATATCAGCTTCGTGAATCCTTCGTCGCGGCCATTGGCGATCGCGCGTCCGCTCGCCGCCCACGGAAATTTGCCGATGCCGATTTTGACACCTTGTTTTTTTGCGTCGTCTTCGGTAAGCCCTACCCACGCGATTTCGGGATCCGTATATGCAACTGACGGAATCACGCGCGCATCAAAAAACGATTTTTGTCCCGCCGCCACTTCCGCTGCAACATGGCCTTCGTGTACGGCCTTATGTGCGAGCATGGGCTGGCCAACGACATCGCCGATCGCAAAGATGTTGGCAACGTTAGTTCGCATCTGCTTGTCGACGGCGATATAGCCGCGCTGGTCGACTGCGATGCCGGCTTTGCCGGCGCTTATCTTGTTGCCGTTGGGACTGCGCCCCACGCCGAGCAACACGAGGTCGTAAAGTTGCGGCTCGGCGGGGGCCTGTTCGCCCTCGAATTTCACCTGGATGCCTTTGGCCGTCGCTTCGACCGCGACGGTTTTGGTCTTGAGCATGACTTTGTCGAAACGCGTGGCATTAAACTTGCGCCAGACGTTCACGAGATCGCGGTCGGCGCCCTGCATCAGGTCATCGAGCATCTCGACGACTTCGATGCGGCTGCCGAGCGTCGAGTAAACGGTGGCCATCTCGAGCCCGATGATGCCGCCGCCGATCACCAACATGCGCTTGGGAACGGCCGGCAGCGTCAGTGCGCCTGTCGAATCCACAATGCGTGGATCCTCAGGCACGAACGGCAATCTGACCGGCACCGAGCCGGTTGCGATAATTGCCTGCTTAAATCGGATGACGGTTTTGTTGCCGGTCTTGTCCTGACCATCTCCTTGCGTCGCGTCAACCTCAACGTGGTGCGCATCGAGAAAATTGCCGTAGCCACGCACCACGTTGACCTTGCGCGCCTTCGCCATTGCAGCGAGTCCGCCGGTGAGCTTACTCACGACTTTGTTCTTGTGTGCGCGCAATTTTGCGAGATCGACCGCCGGCTTGCCGAAGGTCACACCAAGATCGGCGAAATGCGCGGCCTCGTCCATCACCGCAGCAACATGCAGTAACGCTTTAGACGGAATGCAGCCGACGTTGAGGCAAACACCGCCCAATGCCGCGTAACGCTCAACGATCACAGTTTGCAAGCCGAGATCGGCGGCACGAAAGGCCGCGGAATAACCGCCGGGTCCGGCGCCAAGTACCAACAGGTCGCATTCGAGATTCACCAAACCTGAGAAAGTAATAGCGGGCGCCACTGCTACATCAAGCGCAGCAGTCGGCGCCGCCGGCGGTGGCGATGACGGCTTGGGTGCGGCGGTGGCAGCCACCGATGCAGGCGCGACGGCTGCGTCGAGCGTGAGCACGAGCGTGCCTTGCGACACCTTGTCGCCGACTTTGACCTTGATGTCCTTGACGATGCCGGCGACCGGCGATGGCACTTCCATCGTCGCCTTATCCGATTCGAGCGCCAGCAGCGGATCTTCCGGCTGCACACTGTCACCCGGCTTGACCAGTATTTCGATGATCGGAATGTTTTTAAAATCCCCGATGTCGGGGACTTTGACTTCGATCAGCTTCGACATTGAAGATCCATTAAAACGAAAAGTTGTGATTGGGCATGGGCGCAGCGATACTTGTTGCCAGCTACAAATAGCCTTCCTGCTCGCCTTTTTCGCCGTGTGCTCGCATCCAGTTCGCGATCTCGCGCAGCGCGGCAGGCAGGACGTGCGTCGTTATTTGTTCGAGGAGGACTTTATCATGGCTCGATAGCGGCGAGCGGGCCTCCAACTGCATCAGTTCGCGCACATCCATTTTCCACGGCGACCACGCGAGACCGCATGATTGCCACACCTCGCCCGCGTCCAGAGCGATGTTGATGCCGGCAGGATCGGGATCGCATGCGATCTCGGCGGGCGCGGCTTTGCACTGAAGAATTCGCCGCATGGACTCTTTCCACCAGCCTGGTGCGAAGCCGGGAATCCAGACCACGCCATCGATGTGACCGTGTTGACGCGCCGCGCGCTCAAAGCTGGTACGGTTTTCGATAATGCGCCAGCAACCAATATCGCCGTCCACGCCGTCGAGCCGCTTTAAGGTCTCTGGTGAAATACCGATCAGGTCGGGTATCGCCGAGAGATCGATTTTTCTGTCGCCGAAGCGCAGCATAAGCGGTGCGCGCAGCCACAACGCCGGGGTATGCCGTTCAATACCGAACTCGCCGAAATCCGGCAGGGTTTCAAGCCATTTCCACTCCGAGCCAGTTACTGCTTTGGTGGCGCCGCGCGCGAACAAGGCGAAGTCACGCCGCGTGCCAAAACGATTATCAGCAATCCATGCATCAATTTTACGCAATAGCGCGCAGCGCTCCAGTCCGCGGACGGGCGGGTAATCTGCGAGTTCTGCCCATAGCGGCATCAGTCGTCCGTCTTGCGGTGGCATGGCAATTTCGCGTGCGATCCGGGCGCGCAGGGCTTCGGTGTCGGGCAAACCCAACGCGCTGCGCAGCGCAGCGCGTTCGATGAAGGTGACCTGCTGAATTTTCCAACGGCCGCGTTCGCGTGCCTCATCGGTTTCAACCAGGCCCGCGCGCAGCAGTGCATCGAGCAGATCGTGCGCAATGCTAAAGCCTGCGTTGCCCGCTTGACTGATCAACGTGTTCCAGCGGCGCCTGGAGGCGCCATCCAGCCACCGTAGCAGAAGATCGCGCCATGGCGCCGGCCACGTTGCTATCGCACGAATGTCGGCGGTCATGGCGCGCCGCAGGCGCCGTCCACGTAACGTGGTAGTAGCGCCTACATCGAGCGCACGGACACTTATGCCGTCCGTGCCTGGCGCCGGCCAGTTCTCAACTTGCATTGGCGGCGACTTCATCTCTGCGCAACATCGCCACCGGGGGCGCCCATCGTTCACCGGGGCGCTTTTTCTGCGTGACCAGCGTCAGTTGCACCGGGCTGAACACATTGATGTTGTGAGTGCTCGGTGTGGTAATCAGATATTGCGCCTGGGTCGCGCGCAAAAACGCTGCTACGCGGTCGATATTCATCACGTCCAGATGCGCGAACGGTTCGTCGATGAATACAAATCCGCCGGGGCGGTCGGCTTCCATCGTCAGCGCTATCAACAGAATCAAGGATTTCATTACCTGCTGGCCGCCGGACGCCTCGCCATCGTTCATGCCGATCATGCCTTTCTGGTCGAAGTTGAATTTGATCAGCAAGCCGGCTTGCGCCAGCGCGATATCGTCATTCTCCAGAAGCGGCATTTCCCATTCGACTTCGATACCGGCCTTCAGACCCAGCTCCCGCAGGTGCTTGCCATAGGCGCGTACCGTGGCACGCAGCACATTGAGATATTCGCCGCGCGCGACTTCGGTGATTTTTTTTGCGCGCTCGCATTGCAAGCGACTGGTGTCCGCGCGTTCGCGCTTGGCTTGCACATCCTCCGCGAGCTTGTCGCGGCGCGCGATTACCGTTTCGTCGGTTTCCCATTGGCCCTGTTCGAGTTGACGTTGAATCTGTGCGATACGGGCCGCCACGTTTTGCAGTGAACCATGTTCTGCCAGCAGTTTTTCAACCGCTTGCTCGTCAAACCACGCGGCTGGCATGCCGGAACCCAATTGCATTTCACGCTCATTGCGCTTTTGTTGGTCGTCGGCCTGAGTGTGGATCTGCTGTTGCGCCGTCGTCAGCGCAGTTTTGGCCTGCTCGACAGCGCCCTCGATTTGCTGCCGTTCCGCGCTCAGCCGCCCGAGTTCGCCGCGCAGCCGGCCCTCCTCTTCGATCGCCGTGTTTTGCGCCGACTCGGCGCTTTGTTTAGCCGATAGTTCGGTTGCCAGCCGCGCTTCGGCATCGGCGAACTCCTCGGCGCGGCTCGCCAGCATCGCGGCGGCGTTGACCCCCAAAACTACCGCCTGATCGCGGCTGATGCCGGCGAGCAGCGTTGTTTCCTCAGCGGCAAGTTGATCGAGTTCTACGCGCAGTTGTGCGCAATCATCTTCCAGCGCTTTCAGTTGCGTGCGGCGTGCGGCCTCGCCAAAGCGAAAATCCCGCGCCGGCACGCCGCTGTGCCGCGCCCCGCGGCGCTCACGATGGTAACCGGCGGGGGTAATCCAATCCTCCCTTGCTTCGCGTCTGGCACCGGCGGCGGCGTCTTCGACGCGTTGCACACGATTCAACCAAGCCGTCAGCCACGCCGGCGCCTCACCGGTGAAACGCGCGATTTCCAGCACGCTGCCCGGCACGGCTGCGGGTGACATTTCAAGATCAGGCGTCACAAAACTGCGGTACTGCAAACGCTCGCCGATGCGCCACGCAGCTTCGCGGTCGCGTGACCGTTTAAGCAGCACCAGATGTTGGTACGGCGCCAGCAGAGCTTCAACGGCGGCTTGCCATCCCGCATCGGTTACCTCGACGATTTCGGTTAACAAAAGATGTTGAATGCCTGCTTCGTCGAGCGCGCTGCGGAACTGCGAGACATACGGTTCGAGCGCGGGCTTGCCGCTACGCAAGGCGGCGAGACGCGCGCTGAATTCGGTATTGCGTTGCGCGCGACCGGCGATTTTGGCTTTGACTTCCGCCAGCCGGGGCCGGGATTGTTCCAGTCGTGATGCAGCCTGCGCGCTATCCTCGCTGGCGGCGAGCGCTTGTTCGCGCAGGCGGCTGCGTTCATTCAGCATGCTTCTGGTTTCGGTGAGGCGGGTCAGCGCTGCATAGTGCGCAGCGGTAGCCGTTGCGCGCGCGGCGGCGGAAATTTCCTGTTGCGTCGCGGACGCTGCCAGTGCGTCCGTATTGCGGGCGAGCCGCCGCTCTGCATGCTCGATTTGCTTCTGCTGCTCCTCCGCCTGGCGCCGAGAACCTTCCAGCCGGCTTTCCGCGCCGCGGATCGACAGTCGCAACTCGGCGAGTTCGACCCGCGGACGTATCTCGGTTTCGAGCAGTGTTTCGTCGTTTTTCAAACCGCGCCATTCCTGATAACGATTGGCGCGCTGGATGAAGGCTTCGTGCTCGTTAACCGTCCGCGAAAGATCGCCATCGAGCTTGTCGAGTTCGGTTTCGCCGTCGCGCTGGTCGGCGCGCGCTTGCAGATAGTCGTCGAGCACGCGCTTGTCGCCGAACACATGAAACACCAGATTGAGCAACTCTTTCGGCGTGTATTCGCACAAGCGGTCGGTCTCGCCTTGTTCGAGTGCCAGCACCTGCGCGATGGCGGCGCTCAAGCCGCCGCTCGCCAGCCGCCGTTCGTAATCGCGCACGCCCAGCCAATCGGGCGAGCGCTCCATCGCTTCATCGATCGGCGCATCGCCCGGCGCGATCAGATATTGGCGCTGCCAGTCGCCGCCTTGCTTGCGGATGCGGCACACCAGCGTCACTTCGTCCTCCAACAGCGGGAAAAACGGATGCCGCGCGCCACCGAGGCGGCGGTTATCGACCACCGCGCGCAGCCACGCATAAGGCTCACCCGAATGACGCACATAGCGTTTGTAGTCGCGCTTGCCCGCGCATTGCAGCGCAAACAACGTGCGCAGCGCGTCGAGCAGGGTGGTTTTGCCCGAACCGTTGGGGCCGACGATGGCGACGATATTGGCGTCGAGCGTCTGCCGAAAACGCTGCCAGTAGTCCCAATGGACGAGCTCAATGCTTTTCAGATGAAACACCGACGCTATGCCTCTTGTGCGTCCGGCGGTTTCGTCGCCGCGCGCGTCGTGAGCAGTTCCGCCAGCGCGCCGTCGAGTATGCGCGGCGCGAGCACGCTATGATCGAGCGCCAAGTCCAACATCGGCCCTTCACGGATGACGCCCAGATGGCGTTCGATAAAGCCGTGACGCGATAAGATGCCGAGGTTAAAGCCGATGCGTGTTTTGCCGCCCAACTGTTTGCCGAAGTCTGCGATGAGCGTGCGCTCCGGCAG
>JANXRI010000026.1 GCA_025353085.1 Betaproteobacteria bacterium | reverse complement strand
AGGCGCTTGAACTCCTGCGCGCGGTCGAACGATGAGTCGATAAACACGAGGCCGCGCCGCTCGGGCGGCGGCAACAAGGCCTTCAAAGCCTGATAGCCATCGAGCAGCCGCACCTGCACCTGGCGATCGTTTTCGAACAGGGTGGCGAGCGTTTCAAAATCTCTTTTATTGAGTTCGACCAGCGCGAGACGATCGTGCGCGCGCATAAGCCGGCGCACGATGCGAGGGGACCCCGGATAAAACGTGAGCCTGCCGTCAGGATTTTCCGCGCGTACGGCATCGATGTACGGCGTTAATTCGGGCGGCAGATCCTGGCGCGGCCAGACGAGCGAGATGCCGCTTTTATGTTCGGCGTTTTTGCGCGCCCAGTCGTGCGTGAGATCGTAGCGTCCGATGCCGGCATGCGTGTCGAGGCAAAAAAACGGTTTGTCTTTATTCGCCAGACCCAGCACAAGCTGAGCTAATAGCGCATGTTTAAAGACATCGGCGAAATTGCCGGCATGAAATAAATGGCGGTAAGCGAGCACAGGTTAGTAGCGGGGAATGAGGATTGCGGATTGAAATTAAATCGTACTCAACCGACCGGACCCGCATTTTAGTAGCAAACGCGCACTCGAACATCAATCCTCAATCCCCGCTCCTCAATCCTGCCTTTCAACTCACGCCGAATTTCGCGCGGTAATGCTTGCCGAGCAGCTTGCGGCTTTGCTGATTAAAATCCTGATTGAGCGCAAACGGATTGCGGCTCTTCGCGGGCATGGCCAGCTTTGCTTTGGGCGGCTTGGCTTTAGGTAGATTCGGCGGCGATTGCTTTGGCATTTAGACCTCTTCGTTAACAGCGGCATCCACCGCGTTCGACGCGCAGTATGCCTGCATCCGCAATCCCCGTCCGAACGAATGACTTCGCGAAACCTCACGCAGCGAGACCTTCGGCCTCGAGCGCGGCCCGCACTTGCGGACGCGCAGCGACGCGTGTCATGTAAGTCTCGATCACCGGCCACCGCTTCATATCGAATTTCATCATCACCGCCCACCGCAAGACGGTGAACAAATAGGCGTCGGCAACCGAAAAGTCGCCGGTCAGGTATTGGTGGTTCGCGAGTTGACCGACGACATAATCGAAACGCTTCGCGAGAACGTCTTTTTGTGCCTGCCTGGTGGCATCCGGCGTATCCGGTTTGAACAAAGGGCCAAACTGCTTGTGGATTTCGGTGCTGATGAACGCGAGCCACTCGACCAATCGATAACGCTCGAGCGTGCCGGCAATCGGCGCCAGGCCTGACTCCGGCTTGTGGTCGGCTAAGTACTCGTCGATCGCGATGTTTTCGGTCAGCACCTGGCCGTCGTCGAACTGTAAGACCGGCACATACCCTTTCGGATTAAGCGCGGTGAAATCGTGACCGCCGGCGGTTGTTTTGGTAGCGAGATCGACCTTCTCGAGATCGAACGAATAGCCCGCCTCGCGCAGAATGATATGGGCGGCGAGTGAACAGGCGCCGGGCGAATAATAAAGTTTCATAAGTGATCCTTTCCGGATAAAAGTGCGACAGTGTGAAACCAAACTGAGTGGACTCCTGCGCGATTTTTCCGCGCGAGCTTTACATGAGATTGCAACGCCCTGCGCTAAGTTCATTTCGCGCCTGGCACGACGGCGTGGCGCCCGGGACCGCTCTGAAATTGCAGGCGCTCACGCGTGCTATCCTGCGTACTCCCCGCGACTTCATGGATACCAACGGCGCCAACCGTTATTTTCAACAGCCATGATCGCCTTGCCTACACGCCGCCACGTCCGCCGGCCAACAGCATGAATCCGGCGAAAATCCTGATCGAGCTATTGCTGCCGACTGCCATCATCATCACCGCATGGTGGGCGGTGCCGCACGTCAGCGAATTGCCGCCCACGCTGGCAGGCATAAAGGTCTACGGCGTTTATTTTGTGATCGCGCTCGGTGCGCTGCTCGGGATTTGCTTCCGGCGCGGCCGCATCGTCTTCGCGTTGATTACGCTCGCCCTTGCGTATGTGAGCTACGGCTGGGTCGCGCGCGACGAGCTCGCCGGCTTTCGCGCGCATACATTGTTTGCCGCGCTCGGCGTGTTCGTGCCACTCAACCTGGCGCTGCTGTGCATCATGCCGGAACGCGGCGTATTTAATATGCACGGGTTGCAGCGCTCGAGCATCATCGCAGCCGGGGCATTGCTCACGTGGTGGGTCATCAAGGCGCCGCTGACCTGGGTCACGGCGTGGGCGATCTCGCCGTTTTTCGACAGTACGCTGTTCGCGGCATCGCCGGTGCGTCAACTGGGGTGGATATGTCTCGCGCTTGGCATCGGCGCGAGCTTGGCGGTGTGGCTGATCAGGCGCGTGGCGATCGACATTTCGTTTGCGGGCGCACTGTGTGCGTTTGCACTGGCGATGCACTTCGTTGGCGTGCCGAATGCATTCGCGGTCTACTGCGCCGCTGCGGCGCTGGTGTTCACAATCGCGCTGCTGCAGGACACATTCCGCATGGCATTTCGCGATGAGCTTACGGGCTTGCCGAGCCGGCGCAATCTGAACGAGCGCATGATGGGACTCGGCCGTCATTACGCAATCGCGATGTGCGACGTCGACCATTTCAAAAAATTCAACGACACGCACGGCCACGATCTCGGTGATCAGGTGCTGAAAATGGTGGCGGCCAAGCTTGCGGCGGTCGGCGGCGGCGGCACCGCATTCCGCTATGGCGGCGAGGAATTCACGGTATTATTTCCCGGCAAGGACATTGCGCATGCATTGCCGCATCTCGAAGCGCTGCGCAGTGCGATCGCAGAATACAAAATCGCCGTGCGCGCGCCCGACCGCCCGGCCAAACCCGAACCGGCAACCCGCAAGCAGGGCGCTTTTCGCGAGGCGACTTCGGTCGCGGTCACGATCAGTATCGGCGTCGCCGACAGCAGCGCGCAACTCGCGACGACCGCCGAGGTCATCAAAGCGGCCGACGAGGCGCTCTATCGTGCGAAGAACAAAGGCCGCAATCTGGTGAGCCGGTGAATTCACTGCCCGCCTTGGTAGCTCGCGGCGCGGTCGGATTGCTGTGGCTGTTCTGCGCTGCACTCGGCCAGGCTCAATCCATAGCCGAACTCAAAATCCTTGCGACCGATCCGGCGCCTGACGTGATGCTCGCGCGTCAGCAACCGTTTTTTGTGCGATTTGAAGTCGTGGCCGCAACGCCGCTCGCCGTCGCGGTGGGCGGCTGGTTCAAAGGCAAGCCGGTGCTCGATAACGGCGGCAGCAGCGCGCCCGCGTTTTTGCCGGCGGGCGGCATCGGCGTCGTGAGTTTGTTCTACTGGGGCGAGCAGCCGACGCGCATCGACGAAGTGCGTTTGCAGCTCACCGATGCGCGCAGCGGGGCCGTGATAAATGATTATGCATTTCCGGTTGCGCTCACGTGGTTAAGTGACGACCACCCGCCGCGGCAATCGGCAGCGTGGGTCACGGCGTGGCAGCAGGCGGCGACGCCGAAAAGTTCGCGCCGTGCGCAAAGCATGGCCGCGCCGACGTTACAACCTGTATGGTGGATGGTGCTTGCTGTTGCGTTGCTCATGGCCGCAGCCGGTCTGACCTGGCGATGGCGGCATAACCGCGCGGCGGCTGATGACGGTGCACCGCCGCGATGCTAAGCTCTTAACCGTCATCCCGCGCGGAAACGATCATGAAACTGACGCCTGCCCAAATCGAGGAATACGAGCGCGAAGGGTATTTGTTTTTTCCCGCCCTCTTTTCGCCAACTGAAACGGCGACGCTCAATGCCGAAGTGCCAAAGCTTTATGCCGAACAGCGGGCCGAAAATGTGCGCGAGAAAGACAGCAACGCCGTGCGCACCAACTTTGCCGCGCATACTTACAATGATGCCTATCGGCGCCTCGCACACCATCCGCGCGTGATTGAACCTGCGCAGCAAGTTCTCAAAGACGACGTTTATATCCACCAGTTCAAGATCAACGGTAAAGCGGCGTTCGACGGCGACGTGTGGCAATGGCATCAGGATTACGGCACCTGGTTCAACGACGACGACATGCCGGCAGCGCGCGCGATGAACGTCGCGGTATTCCTCGAAGAGGTGAACGAATTCAACGGGCCGCTGATGTTCATTCCGCGCTCGCATAAAGAAGGCCGGCAGGCGGCAGGCCACGATCTGTCGACCACCAGCTATCCGCTGTGGACGATCGACAATGCAACGATCACGCGGCTCGTTGCCGAGGGCGGCATCATCGCGCCCAAGGGCCCGGCCGGCTCGATGATAATGTTCCATTGCAATCTCGTGCATGCGTCGGGCAGCAATATGACGCCGTGGAACCGCACGATCGTTTACCTGAGCGTGAACTCGTGCCTGAACCATATCCGGCGCTTTCACCGGCCTGATTACATCGCGCACCGCGATTTCGCGCCGATTGACTGTCTGCCGGACGACTGTTTGCGCAACTATTGAGCGTTTCATAATGGATGACAGTCGGAACGCTCAATCCCTTGCCGCTTTCCCGATGTCGAAATCATCACGCTGGCGGAACTCAACGCCGTCATCGCGACGAGCGGCGCGAAGCTCGACACGAGCCGCATCGATCCACGGTTGATCAAGAATCTGCCACTCGACTTGCGCGTCGTCTTGACGTGGGACGCCGACAACACCGACATCGATTTGTGGGTGACCGATCCCAATGGCGAGAAGGCGTTCTACGGACACCCACTCACCTATCAGGGCGGGCGCATGTCGCTCGATTTCACCGGCGGCTATGGGCCCGAGGAGTTTTTGCTCAAGCACGCCAAGCCCGGCAAGTACAAAGTCGAAGCGCAGTACTTCGGCGACCGCCGGCAGGCGGTGACCGGACCGACGACCTTGCAGGTCAAGCTCTCAACGCGCTTCGGCACGGTCGAGCAGGCCGAGCAAGCGATTACGCTGCACCTCAAAGGCCGTCAGGAACTCGTGTTCGTCGGCGAATTCGAAGTCAGGTAACCCCCGCACAGGGCGTCCGCCTTGGCCATGCCGGCAAGGCGGACGGTGCCGGGTGCGCATACAATGATGACAATGCAACCCCGCCTGATTTTATGAAAATTGCCGATTTGCGCGAGGAATACATGCGTGCATCCCTCGACGAGCACGATGTCGCGCGTGATCCGATTCAACAATTCAACCGCTGGTTCGACGAAGCGGTCGTCGCCAAAATGCCGATGGTAAATTCGATGACGCTCGCGACCGCCTCGGCGGGCGGCCGGCCCTCGGCGCGCATCGTCCTCCTGAAGGGGATCGACGCACGCGGCCTCGTGTTCTTTACCAACTATGCATCGCGCAAAGGCGCCGAGCTCGCTGTAAATCCGGCGGCGGCACTGCTGTTTCACTGGGTCGAGATCGAACGCGAAGTGCGTATTGAAGGCCGCGTTGAAAAAGTATCGGCGCTCGAATCGGACGAGTACTTCGCGAGCCGCCCGCTCGGCAGCCGGCATGCCGCGATTGCGTCGCCCCAAAGCGAAGTCGTGGCCGATCGCGCTGCGCTCGAGGCGCGCTTTAGTAAAGCCGAGAAAGACCATGGCACGGCGCCCGCGCGGCCGGCGCACTGGGGCGGCTATCGCGTGCTGCCGTCGGCGTTTGAATTCTGGCAGGGCCGCTCGAACAGATTGCACGATCGCGTGCTGTATACGCGCGCCGACGACGGCTGGCAGATCGCGCGGCTCGCGCCGTAAGCCGTCGCTTGATTCTCGGCAGGTTAGCACCACGCACGCTGCACCGTCGTCACGCGGATTGCGTCGATCGAACGTTTCAACTACAAGCTCAACGTCGAGGCGCACCGCTCAAGCGCTGCAACTGGTTTGACCCCGAAGGCCAAGTGTCCCAAAATCGCCCGGGGCTCGCGATATCGGGGCCGATCTTCGAGGGGATGCTATGTCCAACTGCCCGTTGTTTGTGCGCGCGCTGACGCTCGCGTTATGTCTGCTTGCGGGTAGCGCCGTCGCTGCCTATCCCGAACGGCCGATTCGCCTCATCATTTCGTCGGCGGCGGGTGGCTCGCCGGACGTCGTGAGCCGGCTGCTCGCGGTCGAACTCGTCAAGCAGATGGGTCAGCAGATCGTGATCGACAACCGGCCGGGCGCCGCGCAAACCATCGGCACGGACATGGTCGTACACGCGAATCCGGACGGCTATACGATCGGCTACGCGAACGTCGTCACGCTGGCGATTAACAAATCGCTGTTGCCGAAACAGCAACAGCCATACGATCCGGACAAGGACCTCGTGCTGGTCGGCCAGTTTTTGTCGACTTACAACATGCTCGCGCTGACCAATTCGCTGCCGGTGAAATCGGTCAAGGAGCTGATCGAGTACGCGCGCCAGCATCCGGGCAAATTATCTAACGCGTCGGGCGGCAACGGCACCACCGGCCACTTGGGCGGCGAACTCTTTAAAATCCTGACCGGCACGCAGATCGTGCACGTGCCGTACAAAGGCAGCCCGCAGGGGATTTCCGATTTGATCGGCGGTCAGGTTCAGCTCATGTTCGACAATCTGACATCGATCTCGCCGCAGGTGCGCTCCGGCAAGGTGCGCGGCATCGGCGTCAGCAGCGCGAAGCGCTCGCCGATCTTCCCCGACATACCGACGATCGCGGAAGCCGGCGTGCCCGGGTATGAAACCAATGCATGGGGCGGCATCGTGCTGCCGGTCGGCACGTCGCGCGCGATCGTCACCAAGCTCAACATCGAAATCAACAAGGCGTTGCAGGCGCCGACGTTGCGCGAGCGCTATGCGGCAATCGAAGCGGAGCCGGTCGGCGGCACGCCCGAAGCGTTCGCCGAGTTCGTGAAAAAAGAGACCGTCAAATGGGCGGACGTCGTCAAAAAATCGGGCGCCAAGCTCGACTAAGCGAGAGACAACGCCATGGCAGCGAACGCACATTATGACTTGATCATCCGCAACGCGACCATCATCGACGGCATGCGTGCGCCGCGTTTTCACGGTGAGATCGGCGTGCGCGGCGACAGAATCGTCAGTATCGGCGCGCTCGCCACAGCCAGCGCCGACATCGAAATCGACGGCACCGGCTTGATCGCCGCGCCCGGATTCATCGACGCGCACACTCACGATGACCGCATGCTGTTGTCCAATCCGGATATGGCGCCCAAGGTGACCCAGGGCGTGACGACCGTGGTCGCCGGCAACTGCGGCATCAGCCTTGCCCACTCGCCAGCCAATGGCGCATCGACGCCCCCGCTCGATCTGCTCGACGGCAGCGGCGACTGGTTCAAATTTCCGACGTTCCGCGCTTACCGGGAAGAACTCGCGGCGCAGCCTGCCGCCATCAACGCGACCTGTCTGGTCGGCCACACCACTTTCCGCGTGGCGGCGATGGACCGATTGGACCGCGCAGCGACGCCGGCCGAGATCACGCGCATGCGCGAGATGGCGCATGAGTCTCTCGCGTCGGGTGCAATCGGCGTCTCGACCGGCACCGCCTATCCACCCGCGGCCTGCGCGCCGACCGCAGAGATCATCGAGATTTGCCGGCCGCTGTCGGAATTCGACGGCCTGTATGTAACGCATATGCGGAATGAAGACGACCAGGTGATCGACTCGATTGAGGAAACCTGTCTGATCGGCCGCACGCTCAAAGTGCCGGTCGTGATCTCGCATCACAAGACGGTCGGCCTCAAGAACCACGGCCGTTCGGTCGAAACGCTCAAGTTGATTGCCGAGCGCATGAGTGCCCAGCCGTTGGGCCTCGACTGCTATCCGTATATCGCGTCGTCCACCGTATTGCGTTACGACCGGCTCGAACAATCGTCGCGCATTATTGTCACGTGGTCGAAACCGCATCCCGAGTTCGCAGGCGTCGATCTCTATGAAGTCGCGCGGCGGCTCAACATGACCCAAACCCAAGCGGTCGAGAAAATAAAACCGGCCGGCGCCATCTATTTCATGCTCGACGAAACAGATGTTCAGCGCATCTTGGCCTTCGAGGAAACGATGATCGGATCGGACGGACTGCCGCACGATACGAAACCGCACCCGCGCCTCTGGGGTACCTTTCCGCGCGTGCTGGGCCACTATTCGCGTGAGCTCAAACTTTTTCCGCTCGAGACCGCCGTTTACAAGATGACGGGGCTGACCGCGGGCAAGTTCGGGCTCAAGGACCGCGGCGTTATAAAGGCGGGCGCGTATGCCGACATCACACTCTTTGACGCCGACACGGTTATCGATGCCGCCGACTTCGAACACTCCACGCGGCCCGCGCGCGGCATCTCCACAGTCATCGTCAACGGCACGGTGGTCTGGCGAGACGACCAGCCGACTGGCGCGCGCCCCGGCAGAATACTTTTACGCAATAGTTGAAATGTCTTCGCTAACTCGATGATTGCTTGTGCGCGTTGGGGCTGATTAGTTACTTTTCGCGGCACGAATGTCGCCTCCTGCCGACAGCATAATCCGTTGAAATTTATTGAGTTGTTCGATCGCCTGCGATAGCCGTCGTGAAGTGGCGACAACCTGGTTTGGCGCATCTCTGCGGCGCATTCACTAACGTACTGTTTTGTCTCACGAAGCCTGACGTTAACTCGCAGCGTCGCTGACAGGCACGTAAGTTGCGAACACTGCCCGGGTTATCGATGGAATGGATATTGGATCCATAGGCCATTGATTTTAAAATCTCAATTTTCAGTGGAGGCATGATGCTACAACGCGATACTTTTTTTGGCCGCAACCCACAAAAAACACCAGATGTCCCGGGCAACGCCGCAACGACAACCGCAGTTACCAATGGTGCGCCCGGTGCTGTCCGGCCGACCGTCGCCGCGACCAGCATGACGACCCCGCCGGTCGACGATCCCCGCCGCCCAGCAGTGAAACCGTCGTCCGGCAAACCGGGCGAGACTCAGGGGAGCCAGTTGATCGTCGGCCCCAACATCAAGTTGAAAGGCGTGGAAATTACCGACTGTGATACGTTGGTTGTCGAAGGACATGTCGAGGCGACGATGGACAGCCGCATGATCCAGATCGCCCAGCACGGGACGTTTTCCGGGACCGCGGGAATTGACATCGCTGAAATTCACGGCGGCTTCTCGGGTGAACTGACCGTCCGCAAGTGCCTGACCATTCATGCGACCGGCCAGGTCAGCGGGAAAATTCGCTATGGCAAGCTGGTAATCGAGGAAGGCGGCGAACTCACCGGCGACGTGAAGAAGCTCGCCGAAGATGAAAAAAGTTTGCGCATTCAGCACGTGTCGGCGGGGGGCCGTTCCGCGCTGTCACCTCACGGCAGTTAATGATCCACACTTCGCGGAGCGGGGCCGCCGTCGCACAAAGTGACGGCGGCTTTTTTACGTTTTAAAAGTAATGTTGCGCGATCCACCAGGCAATCGCCGCGACAAAAGCCGAGCACGGAATCGTAAAAATCCACGCCCATACGATATTGCCGGCTACCCCCCAGCGTACCGCGGACAGTTTCTGCACCGAGCCGACGCCGACAATCGCACCGGTGATGGTATGCGTGGTGGATACCGGCACGCCTAAGTGTGTCGCGAGGAACAAGGTAATTGCGCCGCCGGTTTCGGCACAAAAGCCGCTGACGGGTTTCAGCCGCGTAATTCTCTGGCCCATAGTCTTGACGATGCGCCAGCCTCCGAACAGCGTACCGATCGCGATAGTGCCGTAGCACGCGAACACCACCCATAAGGGCAACGGGTCTTTGTCACCGATCGTTCCTGCCGTGATCAGGAGCATCCAGATAATCCCCATCGTTTTCTGCGCGTCGTTGCCGCCGTGCCCGATGCTGTACAACGCGGCGGATATCAATTGCAGCCGCCGGAACCAGCGGTCGACGCGGCGCGGTGTCGACCGTGCCCATATCCACGATACGGCCAGCATCAGCGCGACGCCCAGCAAGAAACCGAGCGCGGGCGACAGCACGATAGCGGCCGCGGTTTTCAGGAAACCGCTCGCAACGAGGGTATGCATGCCGCCTTTGGCGACCGCGGCGCCGGCCAGCCCGCCAATCAGCGCGTGCGAAGAACTCGATGGAATCCCGTAGTACCAGGTGATAATGTTCCACGTGATTGCGCCGATCAGCGCGCCGAAAATCACATAATGGTCGACGACTTTGGGATCGATGATGCCTTTGCCGATGGTCGCCGCCACGGCAACGCCGAAGATCAGAAACGCGACGAAGTTGAAAAACGCCGCCCACGCGACTGCCCATTGGGGCCGCAGTACGCGTGTTGACACGACGGTCGCGATTGCGTTCGCGGCGTCGTGAAAGCCATTCATAAAATCGAACGCCAGCGCGACGAGCACCAGCAGAATCAGCACCTCTATGCTCATGAGCGGCGCTGCGCCATCAGTTGGCTGACTCCCGTGCTCATGAATTTTCGATCACGATGCCCTGGATGATGTTGGCAACGTCTTCACAGCGGTCGGTCACCGTTTCGAGGTGCTCGTACACTGTGCGCAGCTTGATCAATTCGCGCACATCGGGCTCCTCGCGGAAAAGTCGCGCGATCGCGCCGCGCATCACATGATTGGCCTCCGACTCGAGGCGGTCGATGTCGTTGCACAGCGCCATGATTTCGGCCGCGTTGTCCATGCTCGACAGCAGCAACACCGCGGCCTTTACTTTTTCGCAGCACACCACGCAGATATCGGCGAGTTTTTTGGCCTCGGCCGTCGGGTCGCGCACGTCATACAAAAACATCAACTGCGCCGAGTCCTCGATGAGGTCAAGTACGTCGTCCATCTTGCTGATGAGCTGGTGGATGTCTTCGCGATCGATCGGCGTGATAAAGGTCTTGTGCACGAGTTCGATTGTCGCGCGCGTGATCTTGTCGGCGCGCTTTTCGATCGACTCGATGTTGTACGTGCGGCGCTCGAGATCGTCATGGTTCGCCATCAATGCGGCCAACTCGCGGCTGCCGAGCACGATTTGTTCTGCATGCTCGTTGAACAGATCAAAGAACTTGCCCTGGCGTGGCATCAGGCGTGCAAACATTTCATTCTCCTGGTTCAGGCGGAGGGCGGTCGCACGCGTTGCGGGGCCGCCGGAATATGGACCGCTAGTTTAGCGGGTTTGACGCCGCACCGGCGCCGGTTATGCGTTAGGTATACTGGGTGATCCCGCTCGTATAACTTTTTTGCATCGTCTTACGCCTTGTCCGCTGCCGCTGCCCCTCGCCGCTGGTTCGATTCTCTGCTCGCCTGGTATTTCGTCGCCATCTGGGGCTCGGGTTTTCTCGCATCGAAAATCGGCATGCTGTATGCCGCGCCGTTCACATTCCTTACAGCGCGCTTCGTGTTCGGTATCGCCTGCATGATTCCGATCGTGCTGATCATGCGACCGCGCTGGCCGGCATCGCGCGTTGAATTCGGCCACGTGATCGTCGCCGGCCTGCTGATGCATGCGATCCATCTCGGCGGCAGTCACTACACGCAGTATCTCGGCGTATCGGCAGGCATCACGGCCGTGCTGCTCACCGTGCAGCCGCTGCTGACGGCGCTCATTGCGTCGCGCTGGTTGGGCGAGCGGCTGTCGGCGCGTCAATGGCTCGGTATCGCCGTCGGCTTCGCAGGCGTGGTGCTGGTGGTATGGCACAAAATTGATATTCGCGAAATGACGCTCGCCAGCCTGGGTGCGGTGATCGTCGCTTTGCTCGCCGTCACCGCCGGTACTCTTTACCAGCGCGTGTTCTGTCCGCGCGTCGATCTGCGCACGGCGTCGCTGCTGCAATTCATCGCGTCGGCAGCCGTGCTCGCACCGCTAGCGTGGCTGGTTGAAGGGTTTCGCATCACCTGGGCGTGGCAGATGCTCGCGGCCATTGTGTTTCTCGTTATTTTCGCGTCGATTCTCGCCGTGAGCGCGCTGCATACGCTCATGCGCCGCGGTGAAGCGACCCGCGTCACGAGTCTCTTTTATCTGACGCCGGTATTTGCGGTGGTACTCGAGTTCGCGCTGTTCAAGGTGGTGCCGAGCGCCGTGTCCATGCTCGGCATCGCGATCACCTGCGCGGGGGTTGCGCTGGTTGCGTGGAAACGCGATCAGCCGGCGCCAGAGTGATGCTCGCACATGAAAGGCGGCCGGAGTGGTGTACTAGGAGCCACCTCAAAAATGGGTTCGCAAAATACTACAAAAGCTCGCACTCGTTTCGCATATGCACGCGGCACACCGGTTTTCCAACCGATCTTGCAGGACGCTATCAAGGCATCCTCGTCGAAAAGGATAATTGTCTTGTGGAACTTCCACGCTATGTCGTAAACCCGAATGCCCAAGCTATTGGACAAGTCAGCGCTGCATCAAGGCCAGTTCGGCATATGTGTTCTTGAGCTTGGCATTCTCCGATTGCCTCCTGAACTGGGCCAACTGCGAAACCTCCAGGCCAACGTGCCTGCTCTTCCACTGGTAGTAACCGGCGTCATTTATTTTTTATGCCGCTCATGAATAACATCCGTGTGCCGTCGCTCAATTTTGTGCTCAGGTTCACTCTTCGTGCGTTCGGAACGCTCTTGAAATTTTCGTTCAAGCTGCCGTTCCAACTCGGCATGCCGTCGCTCGATTCGTGATTCGTTCTTGGTGGGACGGTAAAACTCTGGAATCTTATCCAGCAGACGCGGTTGCGCTTTCAAATCGTGCGGAGCGAAGCCTGCTTGATTGGGTCCGAGTTCGACCGTGCCGTTCGGATGTTGAATATAAGTGTTGCCCGCATTTACTTTGTCGTAGGCCCCTGGCGGAACTGATGGCGCCTCGTCCCGCTCCGGCGCTAATATGACCGCAGGTTCATGGTCCGTGCCACGTATCCCGATCGTCGCGACGCCCCCAGCGTCAATGCGATAGTTGCGCGGATTTTTCTTGCCGACCCAGCCGGTGATTGAGCGGATTGAACCTTTGAGCAGAGCAAGCGCAACATTGTCACTTTTATCCGCCCTCGCCGAATACGCATTGATTTTTAAACGGGCATTCGGTCGAACGGCAATATATCCCTCGTCTTCCATGTGCGCGTGTAACTCGCCATCATGCCCCGTCACCACGGTGTCCCCCTCCTGAAGGAAACTTCCTAGAGCCGGCACACGGGATTTTCCGGCAGCGTCAAGGATACTAACACCACCTTCCAACAATTCTATTTGCCCGGCAGTTGCCGCCGCCTCACTCTGCGACGCCAAAGAGAACAGCAGGCATAAACCCGATGCAAACCGGAAGAACCAATTGGACGCCCCGGCTATCCGTAAAAAATACTTAGCCCTCGCGATTTTTGGCATATCGGTGATTCAAAGGCGCACAAATGATTACGTCGGGAGTATTCTGCGGCGCAGGAACTGGAAGGAGGATCATTGGCGTCCCGTAACTCCCACGGAGCCACGGGTCACGGTACCTTCGCCCTTCTCGTTTCGGTACGACGGTGAAGAACTCTTGCATGGCGGTGGCTCTCCACGGTTTTTTCACGCGCCGATTCCCGTTCGTGTATCTCACGACGCGCCTCACTTTTTTTACTATCACTCTTCTCGCTGATTGAAGAGGTGTCTGCATTCGCAGCTTGTGCAACCGCCGCTCCTGGCACCGCAGCGCCCAAAAGTAGCCCGAATAGCATACCAGCTAAAGTTTTCATACTCATCTCCATGCTCCTTTTGCTTTGCAAACGTCAACCATGCTAAATCGATCTCGAAGTCCGTGACGATGAGCGCCGATAACTAGCGCTTTGCGGCGCGGTGACGCTCTCCTGCGTCGCGATGTACATCGCGGCGATCCTGGTGGCGATCGGCCTTGTCCGCAGCCACGTCTTTACGATCATTTCTGATATTCGCATTATCCTTGGCAATGTCCTTGCGCTCTTGTTGCATGCCCGCCTTATCACCCTCACGCTTCTCTTCTTTAAACGCGCGCTCGTCCTTCCGGAGATCAGCGCGATCCTTGGTGAGATCGCGGCGATCCTGCCGAATATCCTTAGTATCTTGACGCACGTCACCATCTGCCGCCTGGGCGATCGGATTTCCCGCGATGGCCAACGTGCCTACTGCACTCAGTATCGCCAACATCGGTTTAAATTTATACATTTTGACCTCCAAAATAATGAGATTAATAGAGGCCGCATCCCGGCGACGTCAGCCTCTCATGCTTAATATACATAGCAAATTGACCTGCCGTGTCTAAACTTACACTTCGTAACATGTCATCGGGGCCGACAATAGAAATGCAAAAGGATTGATTCGGTATCTGCTTCCGAACCTTAAAAGCTGACGAGAGCGGACATGCCCCCCCCCCAGTTGGGGCTGCCGTCGTTGAGTCCCTTGAGCATATAGACGCGTATTGAAGATGCCTTACCTATTTTGCGCCTGAAATAGAGTTGTACATCCTGGGGGTCAGGGCTACCCGCAACTTCGGTACGCTGGTAACCATAGATGGCACCGACCTTATTTTTATCGGATATCTGGTAAGACCCATCGACCGACGCAAACCAATAATTCAAGAGCTGGACATCACTCGGACTCTTTGTGAACGTGTATCCAAGCGAGCCCAATACGTTCCAATTGCCAAAGGGCATGTAGGCGTCGGTTTGTAATGAGTAGTCATTCTTTCCGGTACCCAGTCCCTTGGTCGCATCGGCGGTTCCAAATTTGATAGAGCCCCTCACATCAAATTGGATACCGTTTTCGTCGCTGCTTGAAAAATACCGGGTAACTCCCGTCACGATATCTCCCCAGCCGTTAACCGTCGCGGTTTGCGATACGGGCTGACCGTTTATTCTGATTGCCCGCCCTCCAGCTACGAGGAAGGTTCCCGTGGGACCATTTAGATTGAGATAAGGAACGCTTACATCAAACGAATAGTCGCCGCGATCATAAATTAATCCAATGGGCATGCTCCAGAGCTTCGTTTTATCGGCGGTGCCGTAATTGCCTGAGCTATAGTCAAAGCCGATCGACAGTCTTAGATCGGTATCGTTGTCGCCTGCGGGCTTATCCTCTGCGCGCGCCGTAGCAACTGCGGAGAAAAACGATATGAACACCAAACTCGCAAATGTAGCGCAACGAAAAAATGAACTCACGGCAAGCCTCGCGGTTGGGGGTCAGGAGTTCATTATTTGTTACGCGTCGAACTGCGTAAACAAATTCTTAACAATAATTCTAGATTCGGTTGATATATTGTTGCAAACAAACAACAAACTATATCGCTATCGGACCTCGGGACGAAGCTTGTGCAGACTGCCTTCCATGGATAAAGTTGGTTCGCACCTTTACTTTAGCCACGCTGGCTCGCGCCCGAGGGAGGGCGGCTAAATGCTTAGCAGGTCTTGCATCGTAGCGCCTCCATTTGCGCGCAATCAGTCAAGAATGACGGCGTAAATTCAATGTATAGCGGATGTATGTTCGTGCTTCCGTCAGCCCGGGAGCGGAACTAATATTTGAACCCTCAGCCCTCATATCCGCCACGTCAGGTCTCATTCTGCCTTGCGCAGCGCGCGCCCGAATAGGCGCTTCATCGCGGCCGGTCGCCGGCGAGCGTAATCCGGTGCATCACGCGCCGGTAGCCGTGGTAATCGTTGAGCGGGTAATGCTGGGTGCAACGATTATCCCAGAGTGCGATCGAGCCCGGCCGCCAGTTGAAGCGGCAGGTGAGCTCGGGCTGGATTTGATGCTTGAACAAAAACTTTAATAGTGGCGCGCTTTCTTCCACGGTCCAGCCTTTAAATTTCGCGGTGTGCCCGACATTCACATAGAGCGCCTGGCGGCCGGTCTCGGGATGGGTGCGAACCACCGGGTGCTCGGCACTGTATTCCTGTTGGGCGTCGTCGCGGCCGTCAGTCTTGACGCGATCTTCGCGCGTCTTGCTCACGTCGGCGTTCGCCGAACTCGCAACGCCGACCAGGCCCGCGAGCGTTTGCTTCAAGCCGTCAGACAACATTTCGTATGCGAGATATTGATTCGCGAACAAGGTGTCGCCGCCGGCCGGCGGAACTTCACGCGCGATCAGCAACGTACCCATCGGCGGCGCTTCAAGATAAGTCGTATCTGAATGCCAGATGCCGCCGAAGTTGGCGCGCTCGTGCTCGAGCTTGACGACCGGCGTAATGCACGGGAAGTCCGGCAGGCCTTTGACGAATGGATACTCGACCGGTACGCCCAGCGTCTGCGCGAAACGCATGAACTGCGCCTCGGACAACGCCTGATCGCGAAAAAAAATCACGCAGTGCGCGAGCCATGCTCGCCTGATTTGGGCGACCGTCGCGGAAGCGAGATCATGCGTGAGATCGATGCCGAGAAGTTCGGCGCCGATCGCGGCGCTCAGTTTTCTGACTTCCATAGGCGCTGAACGAGGGTCCTTGGTTTCAAATCATGCCTGCGCGCCGTGCAGCCGTCGCAATGCCGCTGATCCGGTGCGTACAAGTATACCGAAGAGCCCCGCGCCGCGCAGTCAGAGCCGCATAACGGATCTGCGCTGCAACGCGGGTAAAATCGCGGTTTCCCTGGTGATGCCACTCGCTCTGTGACACTCCCTTTTGTCCTGATGTTCACGATTACGCTGCATCTCGCGTACGCGGGCGCCCGCGTGACTCTGTCGTTATTCGCATTGCACCTTGAGGCTTCGCCGTTTACGGTCGGCGTTCTGCTGTCGCTGCTCGCACTGTTGCCGATGACTTTCTCGGTTGCGGTGGGCCGTCTGATCGATCGTATCGGCGTGCGAAAACCGATGCTGGTCGGCGCCGCCACGCTGTTCGCCGGCATCATGGTGGTTGTCATATCGCCGACCCTGCCCGCGCTGTTCATCATGAGCTGTCTCGCCGGATCGGGTTTCATCCTGTTCCATATCGCGGTCAATTATCTGGCGGCGGTCGCCGGCCGGCCTGAAGACCGCGCCAGAAATTTCAGCTGGCTCGCATTGAGTTTTTCGACGTCGGGATTTCTCGGGCCGATGATTGCCGGCTTCGCGATCGATGGCATCGGGTATCGCCGAACGATGCTATTGCTGGCGTGCTTCGCGCTCGCGACGCTGATCGCGCTCCTGGTCAAGCGCACGGAAGTCCAGTTGCAGCCGGCGGATGCGCCGGGTGCGCAGCGCCGCCGGCTCGTCGATTTGCTGCGCAGCCCGACGATGCGGCGGGTTTTCATCGTGAGCGGATTGTTGTCCACGGTGTGGGATTTATTCTCGTTCGTCGTGCCGATCCATGGCCACAATATCCAGCTGTCGGCGTCGACGATTGGCGTCATCCTCGGCGCGTTCGGCATCGCCGTGTTCGTGGTCCGGCTCGCGATGCCGCTCGTCATCCATCGCGTCGGTGAATGGCAAATGCTGATCGGTGCGATGATCTCGACCGGCATCGCGCTTTTTATTTTTCCGTTGGTGACGACCGTGCCGGTGCTGATCGCGCTCGCGTTTTTTCTCGGCGCGGGGCTCGGCGGGGCGCAACCGATGATCATGTCGCTGCTCTATAACAAGGCGCCCGCGGGACGCGGCGCCGAAGCGATCGGCGTGCGCACGCTGCTGATCAACATCAGTCAGACGGTAATACCGTTATTGTTTGGCGCGCTCGGCGCGGCTCTCGGCATGACACCGGTATTCTGGGCGATGGCGGTGCTGCTCATCGGCGCCGGTTACTTCGTGCGCAAACCCGACGGCATCTCACGCTGAGCCCGCTCGCGCCCGGCGCCAAAAAAACAAACGGCCGGTCCGCGAAAAGCGGTACCGGCCGTTGCCTTGAGCGACTAAGGCGCAAAAAAGGCGATTACTTCAGGTGTTTGCTGACCAGTTTGGTCATGTCGAACATCGACACCTGCTTCTTGCCGCCGAACACGACTTTCAGGTGGTCGTCGGCATTGATGTTGCGGCGGTTCTTGGCATCCTGCAAACCATGCTTCTTGATATAGGCCCACAATTTCTTGGTGACCTCCGTGCGCGGGAACGGGCCGGCGCCAATCACCGGGCTCAGTGCGGCCGAAATCTGCATCGGCTTCATGAACGCTGCGCTGGGTTTACGTGCGGACTTTTTCTTTGCGGCGGGCTTTTTGCTAGCTTTTTTCTTTGCAGCCATCGTCTGTTCTCCTTGACAGTAAAGACGGGGATTTCACCCAAAAAAATTGGGTTGAGCGGATTGTAATCCAAGTTTTACGTCCGTGGTGCAATCTTAGAGAGAAAATAGCCCCTTCGCCGAGCGGCAAACGAACGCCGAAACGCTGCGTGTTCGATGCTGCGCGACATCGCTGGATGTTGTCGCAATGTCGTATTTCGCGTGGGGCCGGTCGCCAGAACTCTACGCGTTCCAGCGAATGTCGCGCGCCAGCCGTATACCGCTGAACTGCCAGCGCGCGGCGGCGGGAAAGAAATTTCGATAACTCGCACGGATGTGCGAAGCGGGCGTCGCGCAGGAGCCGCCGCGCAGCACATATTGATTCGCCATGAATTTGCCGTTGTATTCGCCCACTGCACCCGGCGCGGAGCGATAACCCGGATAAGGCTCATACGAACTGCGCGTCCACTCCCACACGTCGCCGAAAACCTGCGCTGCCCCTGCGCCGGTCGAATTTGAGGGCGCCGGATGCAACCGCCCGCTGTCGAGAAAATTGCCGTCGACCGCCTGCGTGGCGGCAAACGTTTCCCATTCGGCCTCGGTGGGCAAACGCGCGTCGGCCCAACGCGCATACGCATCGGCTTCAAAAAAACTCACATGGCAGACCGGCTCGGCGCGATTGAGCGATTGCGCGCCGTGCAGTGTGAAAGCGGTCCAGTCGCCTCCCTCGCCTACCGTATGCCAGTAGAGCGGCGCCGCCCAGCCATGCGCGCTGCACACGTCCCAGCCTTCCGACAACCAAAGCTCCGGTCGGCGGTAGCCGCCATCCGCCATAAAATCGGCGTACTCGCCCACGGTGACCGGCCGTGTCGCCATGGCATAGCCGTCGATGAATACGCGATGGCGCGGCGCCTCGTTGTCGAAATAAAAGGCGCCGCCGGCATGGCCGATCTGGCGTATGCCATCAGTATGGGCGACCCAGGCAGAGGGCGCCGTGACCGCAGCCACTGCGTCCGATGGCGCCTCGAGATATGCCGGCTGTAACGGATTCTTCGCGAGCAAATGCTTGAGGTCGGTCACAATCAGCTCCTGATGTTGCTGCTCGTGATTGATGCCCAACTCAATCAATTCGAGCGCTTGCGCATCGGCCCTGCCGGATTCCAGCAAACGGGTAATGTGTGCATCGACATAACGGCGGTACGCGCGCACTTCATCGAGCGACGGGCGCGACAGCATGCCGCGCTCGGGGCGCGGATGGCGCTCACCCACTGCCACGTAATAAGAGTTGAAGAGCACTCGGAACTGCGGTGAAAAGAGACGGTAATCGGGGAGCGCCCCGGCGAGCACAAATGTTTCGAAAAACCATGTCGTGTGCGCGAGATGCCATTTGACCGGACTCGCGTCCGGCATCGATTGCAGTGCGCAGTCCTCGGCCGACAACGGCAGCGCAAGTTGCTCGGTCTGCCCGCGGGTCTTCGCATACCGCGCGGCAAAGGTCGCGCCGGCTTCCATATCCGGGCGAGCGGCGTATTGGCGACTTTGATCTGCTCGTAAACGCATAGAGGTCCTTGGTGGGGGAGCGACACTGTTTAATTTGTCGCTCGATCAAATCATCCTAGCATCGCCCAATCGTTGCAGTTGTCGGACGTTTCCTGATTTTGCAGCGCACTCCGGGCACGATGTAGTTTTTACAACGCGTTGTTCTTCGATGCCACATGCATGCAGGACTGCGCAGTTCGCCGTTGGGCGGTTTCGCCCGTTAGGCTCGCGTTATGGCTACCCGGCGGTATTAAGCTGAACGCAGCTGCCATCGTCCGTTGCGAGAGGTCCCGGTAGCGGTAAAATCTGCGACGCACGCGCGCTTCCAATCAACGTCTGGATCCAGCCATTATGAAATCACTCGATCATCTTTTTGCCAGCAACCGGTCATGGGCTGAACGTATTCAGCGCCAGGACGCTGAGTTCTTCCGCAAGCTGTCGCGCCAGCAATCGCCAGAGTATCTTTGGATCGGCTGCTCCGACAGCCGGGTGCCCGCCAATGAGATCGTCGACCTGCTGCCGGGCGAGTTGTTCGTTCACCGCAATATTGCGAATGTTGTCGTGCATACCGATTTGAATTGCCTGTCCGTCATCCAGTTCGCGGTCGAAGTGCTCAAGGTGAGGCACATCATCGTTTGCGGTCATTATGGTTGCAGCGGAATCGAAGCGATCGTGCGCGGTGACCGGCTGGGTCTCAGTGACAACTGGCTACGCCACGTGCAGGACGTGCGCGAAAAACATGAGCGCAGCCTGCCCGCAGCGGCCGACTTCGCCCAGCGCAGCGCGCGGCTATGCGAATTGAATGTTGTCGAGCAGGTTGTCAACGTCGGCCAGACGTCCATCCTGCGCGACGCCTGGGAGCGCGGTCAGGACGTCACGTTACATGGCTGGATTTACGGTTTGCATGACGGCCTTCTGAGCGACCTGCACACGACCGTCGCGCGCCAGGACGATGTGCTCACGAGTTACGAAGCGGCCATCGCGCAATTGCCGGCGCGTAAGCACATAAGCGCATAAGCATTTACGCTGCCCGGCTGTCGATCCAGATTGCGAGCCCCTGCGCATTGAGTTCGATATCGCCGGCGAAGACCTCGATCACCTGGGCACCTGTGAGCGGCCACCCATGACGCTCCGCCTCTTGCAATAAGAGTTCGGTCACGCCTGCGGTAAGACGCGCATGGCGCGCGCTGTCCGCGCCGGTTTCGGTGCGCGCCAATTGCTCGTGCGCGGCAACCAGCCGATGCATATCGTCGGCCAGCCGCGTGATTTCCCGCACCTGGCTGTAGTGCGTCACGTAGATCGCGCGAGGCTGCAAGCCGACGATCAAATCGAGGGAGCGATGCGCGGCGGCCGGGTCGAACTGGGTCGGGCTTGACGTCGGAAAAACAAATTGCCGGCCGTTGAGATCGAGTTCGCGATATGAAAGCCCGAACGTGTCGCCGGCGAAAACATGTTGCGACTTTTCATCGAATACGCAGACATGATGGCGCGCGTGGCCCGGCGTGTCGTAGAAAACCAGTTGCCGGCCGTTAAGATCGATCGCGGCGCCGTGCGGCGTCTCGATCACGCGCCCGCGCGCCACCGGCTCGATTTGTCCGTAGATGCGTGCCATCGCAGCGGCGCCGTAGACGGCTTTAGTGCTCGCGATCAGCTTCGCGGGGTCAACGATGTGACGCGCGCCGCGCGGATGCACGGTCAACATCGCATTCGGCAAATGGTTCAGCAATAGACCCGCGCCGCCCGCATGGTCGAGATGAATATGCGTGAGTACAACGTAGTCGACCTGCGCCGGCGCAATGCCTTTCATGCGCAGGGCTTCGAGCACGTGCGGCACCGAGCTGTTGACGCCGGTGTCGACAATCGCAGCGCGGCCGTTTTCAATAATCAGATGAATCGCAGCCAGCCGCGACCGCTGATAGCCCGAATCGATCGCGCTGATGCCGAATTCATAATCGATGACGTCTGACATGCTTCGAGAGGGAAAATAATCGAGTGCTTTTATTTTAGCCCTTGCGGGTACTTGGCTGCAGCCTGTAATACGAATGTCATCCTGCGCGCCTAGCGTGCGGGAATTCAACTTCGGAAGCGCGGCGATTCATGGAAAGTCCATACAAAGGCAAGACCGGCTTCAGGCGCATCTGGAACGCGCTGCTTTATTCGTTCGATGGTTTCGCTGCCGCGTTACGCCATGAGGACGCATTCCGCCAGGAAGTTCTCCTGGCGCTCATTCTGATTCCGCTCGCGCTTCAGCTGCCCGTCGGCGGTGGCGCGAAGAGTGTGATGATCGCGAGTGTGCTGCTGGTATTGATCGTCGAACTGCTCAATTCAGGTATTGAGGCTGTCACCGACCGCGTGTCGCTCGAAGACCATGCGCTCGCCAAGCGCGCCAAGGATCTCGGCAGT